>VFLB01000338.1 GCA_009914645.1 Synechococcaceae bacterium Bin_79_3 | reverse complement strand
GCGCACGGTGGCAATGTGATCGATATTGACGCCGAGGCTGGCCATCGCAATTGCTGTCCAGCTATTGATCCTAGGAACCTAATCGCTGGATATGGTTCTGCAATGGCCATTCCAATCCGTAGTGCTGTGGCCCCCTGGCTTGCGCCAGTTGCGATGTGGGCCACTCAAGATCTTGCTTTGCGTTGCTATTTCAAGGCTACAAAAGTATTGGGCGCTGAACATCTACCGCGGGGTGGGCCGGTATTACTTGCCCCTACCCATCGGGCTCGCTGGGATGCCTTGATGTTGCCGCTGGCAGCAGGGCGCCGCATTCATGGCCGCGATTGTCGATTCATGGTTACCACCACCGAAATGCAAGGGCTGCAGGGTTGGTTTTTGCAGCGTTTGGGTTGTTTTGGTATTGATCAAGGCCGTCCAGGCACCGGCAGCCTGCGCTATGCCTTGGATTTATTGGCCCATGGCGAACAGGTAGTGGTATTTCCGGAAGGCAAAATCAGCCGCGATCAAGAGGCGCTGGAGTTGGAACCTGGCTTGCCTCGTCTTGCCAGTTTGGCGCAGATAAAAGGCCTGGAGGTGCCAGTGGTGCCAGTGGGTTTGGCTTATAGCCATCACATCCCACGCTTTCGCGACCGGGCGGCCCTTTGTTTTGGAGCACCTTTATTACTTGCGGGCACAGGTAAGAAAGCTGCCGCTGAACTTTCAATACGGCTAGCGAGGGAAATGCGTTCAGCTGAGGAAGCGGCCCGCACTTGGGTGGGAAATTCTTCAATAACCAAATAAAGTTTGTGTATTAAAGATTTCTGTTGGGTTTTATGCGTCGTTTATTGCTGCTTTCAGGCTTGCTGGTTGGGTTTGCGTTGCCTTTTACTCCAGGTAGCAGCTTTGCTCAGGTGGCAGGCACTACGGCAACAGCTCAATCGAGCGATGCTTTTAACCTTGGATCTGTGGATGCTTTGCTCGCAAAAGGTGATCGGGAAGCGGCTAGTGGCAATCTCACAGACGCAGTGAAGTCTTACGACAAAGCTCGCAACGCATCCCGTTCGTTGTTGTCTTTTTACCGTGATCTCGGAGGAGCTTTCCGCGGTTTAGATGCCCGCATCCCTCGCGATATGGATCAAAAAGGTCGCGAGGCAATTGAAAAATTGGCGCAAGCAAACCTTCGTTTGGCGGCTGTTTATCGGCGTCAAAACCAATCGGAGGTAGCTGTACCACTTTTGGTGGAAGTGGTGAAAATAATGACCCCAAGCACCGCCGATGGTCGGAAGGCGTATCAACAATTGGTGGAAGTGGGTTTTGCTTTCACCCCCTACGCTGCACCAGCTGGAACAGCTACGAATTAAACCCAATGGTGCAAATAACTGCAGTAGCCGAGGCGATTCGCCTGGCTCTTCCCGAAGCTTTGGTGGAAGTTGAGGATCTCACCGGCGGCGGTGATCATTTGCAGGTAAAGGTGTTGTGGGAGGGCTTCAGAGCTTTATCTCGCGTGAAGCAGCATCAATTGGTTTACGGCGCCTTACGCACCGAGTTAGCCACTGAAGCGATCCACGCCCTTGCCCTCACCACTGCTTGCCCCACCTAAGGTTTTCTGAAATCCCTTTCAAATTATTTGGTAACCATGGACGCAACACTCAAAACCCGTATTGAAACTTTGGTAAACGCCAGCTCTGTGCTGCTTTTTATGAAGGGCAATAAGTTGATGCCTCAATGCGGCTTCTCTAACAACGCAGTGCAGATTTTTAATGCCCTCGGCGTGCCATTCGACACTTTCGATGTATTAAGTGATCAAGAAATCCGCCAAGGAATTAAGGAATATTCAGATTGGCCAACAATTCCCCAAATTTATGTGAAGGGCGAATTCTTGGGTGGTTCAGACATTCTGATAGAGCTTTATAACTCCGGAGAGCTCAAGGAAAAGCTTGCGATCGCTCTCGCTTCCTAACGCCTTTCACTTTCAAATAATGTACGGGGGTCCCCATCGGGGCCCAGAAAACTTGATGGATCACGAATCCAACGATCAATCAGTTCCTCAAATCTCTGTTGACTCAGGGTGTCTAGTTGTTTGCTACGCCTTAATGCATGGTTATAGCCATCTGCATAAAGCTTCATTTCTGAGGGGCCGCTGTAGCGCAGCGCCATTTCTTGCAGCGCATCACAGAGGCTCTGGAAATGGCGAATGGCAGTGGGGTCTTGAAGCGCAGTCATGGGTTGGGACAGCTGGCAAGGCTTCGCTTTTCACCAGCCAAATAGAACTTACAAGTTACGGTAGGGGGCCTAGCTAAGTAATTGGTGGAACCCGCCGGCCAGTACCGCATCCTTGTGGTGGATCCACACCCAACGCTGCGAATGGTGTTAGCCCAACGGTTGCGTCAAGACGGCCACATGGCAGCAGCGGTGGGAACAGCAAGAGAAGCCCTGGAGCTTTGCTTAGAAGAGCAACCAGAACTGCTTGTGAGCGCAGAACTGCTTGAGGAAACAACGGCTTTAAAATTAGCTGCGCAGCTGCGCTGCCCTGTGATGGTGCTCACAGCCCGCAGCGGCGCCGAAGCGGTGGTTTCGTTACTCGATAGTGGCGCAGAAGATGTATTGCGTAAGCCGTTTGGCCTTGAGGAACTTGCAGCCCGCTGCCGCAAATTGCTGGGGCGCAGTAGTGGATTGCAGGAAAAGGTGAGTGTGGGGCCTTTGGCTGTTCATTTATTGCTAAGGCAAGTAACCCTTAGGGATCAACCGGTAGAGCTCAGCCCTAGGGAATTTGCCTTGCTCTGTGCATTGATGATGCCCCCGGGCCATGTGCGCAGCCGCCAAGAGCTCTTAACAATGGCTTGGCCACCATTTAGTGGTGGTCCGCGTTCTGTTGATACCCAGGTGCTCACTTTGCGGCGCAAGCTGGAGCAGGCTGGTTTAGGGGAAGGTGGTGGTATTGAAACCGTGCGTCAACAGGGTTACCGCTTTAGTTTGGACAATCTTCCAGATAAACCATCAGCCGTTGAGGGCTCCCCCCAAGATGAGGTTCCAGCCCAAGCCTTGGAACCAGGCGGTGAACAACTCAGCGATAAGCATCAAACCGCTTAAGGCTGCAAGCAATTGGTAGGTCCAGGGGGGGGTAAGCCGTTGAACAGAGCTGGTGTTAATACCGGTTGCTTGCTGCAATTTGGCTAGCAATTCAGTGAAATTTGCCACCCGTTGGGGTAATAAAAAAGACCCTGATGTTGTGCGTAAATAATAAACATAACCTGCTTGGCTGGTTGAAACAGGCACAAGTGCTTTGATTTCATTAAGTGATACCTGCCAACCGCGGCGTAATAACCAGCGGCACCAGATTGGGTAACCCACTTTTAAGCTGCTGGCGCTGAGTTGCACCTCTTCACTAACAAGCGCTAATACCAATAAAAAACCAAATACTGTTGCTGAAAGTAACCACAATTTCAATTCGCTTGGTGCAAGCACCGGCAGCGGTAAAACCAGGGCTAAATATAAAAACAACAAAGTTGTTTTTATTAATGGTGCCATTGGGTAAGAGGTCATTGATTTAACTAGGTAGTGCCCATGGGTTGATGCCTAGATCGGCGCCAATGCGATGGGCGCAGGCAAAACCACTAAAGGCCACAGCATTTAAGCCCTGGCCTGGGAAACAGGAATCTCCAACGCAGTAAAGCCCTTTTATTGCAGTGCGGTTGAAGGGCATCGTTAGTAACCCTGGTAAACGCATGGCTGGAATTGGCCCGTAGCTGCCTTGATGGCGGCCAAGGAAGCGGCGATGGCTGCGGGGAGTGCCCACTTCACGATGATCAATGGCAGCTTCTACACCTGGCAGCAAAACTTCAAGCCGGGCGATCAAGCCTTGGGCATCGGCTTCTTTTTTGGCTTGATATTGGCTTGTTGTTAGCCCTTGCCAATGCTCCATTGAACTCGGGGTAAAGCAATGCAGGATGTGTTTACCGGTTGGAGCTAAAGCCGAATCCAGCAGGGTTGGCATCGAAACAAACAGCACACCTTGTTCGGCTTCCATCTGCTGCCAATCCTCTAGCAATAGGTGGTGGCAATGGAAATTTTGGGGCACTAGGGCAGCATCAATCCCTAAATGAAGTGAAAGGAAGGATGGGGATGGTTTATAGCGTTTTCGCCAAGTGTTTTCTGCTTTTGGGATGTGAATGGTATCAATCAAATTGCCAAAGGTATCCCAGCGGGTGGCATTACTTACTACTTTGCGGCTGCGGATTTGCTCCCCATTTGCTAGTTGCACCCCAATTGCTTTGCCATCTTCCAGCAACACCTTGATTACCCTTGCTTTATACCGAATTTGGCCGCCATGGCGTTCTAGCCCGCTAACTAATTTTTCTGCAATCACACCAACGCCACCTTTTGGATAATTAATGCCACCGGCATGGCGATCAGAAAAAACCATGCCTGCATTAATCATTGGCGTGAGATCTGCTGGCATCACACTCCAACAAAAACATTCCATATCAATAAATTTAAGCAAGGCGGGGTTTTTGATGAATTTACGTGCCACGTCACCTACATTTACTGGTAGCCAACGAGCTAAACCAAGGCAGGCTAGAGGCGCATGAAAGAATACTTTTGCTAAATATGCGGGATCTTCTAACGAAAGAAGTGGCATTGCATCAAGGCAATTAAATACCTGCCAGCAAGTATTATAAAAAGCGAGAATACCTTTTTCTTCTTCCGGAAATTTGGCCACTAAATTTGATATAAAACTTTCGTAGTTGCGATCAACGGCAACTGTTAGGC
>VFLB01000230.1 GCA_009914645.1 Synechococcaceae bacterium Bin_79_3 | reverse complement strand
GCTTAAGTACTACTTACTAATTTTTGGCGTAACTTTTTAATTTGATCACGCAAACTAGCCGCCGCCTCAAAATCGAGATTTGTAGCAGCTGTTTTCATTTTATCCTCCAACTGTTTAATTAATTCAGGCATTGCTTCTAGTGAAACACCATAGTGATTAGCAACTTCAGGCGCTTCGGTGGGCTGCTCATCATTTAATTTACGTGATAACTCAAGGAAAGCAAGAATTGGGTTATTACCTATTGAACTTTTACCTGCGGGCCTTGGTGTAATACCGTGCTTAAGATTATATTCATGTTGAACAGCGCGACGATTTTCAGTTACGGTTATCGCTTTCGCCATTGAATCAGTGAGATTGTCAGCATATAAAATAGCCCTGCCATCAATATGACGAGCTGCCCTTCCTATCGTTTGAATTAAAGACCTTTCAGCACGCAAAAAGCCCTCCTTATCTGCATCTAAGATCGCCACTAACGACACCTCCGGTAAATCCAACCCCTCCCGCAATAAATTCACCCCAACCAGCACGTCATATTCCCCATTACGCAAGTCTTGAATAATCTCTATACGTTCAATCGAATGAATTTCAGAATGCAAATATCTAACTTTTACCTGATTTTCAGCTAAATAATCCGTAAGATCTTCTGCCATACGTTTTGTGAGAGTTGTTATCAACACCCTCTCTTTACGGTCTGCCCGCACCCGGATTTCACCCAACAAATCATCCACCTGCCCGCCGGTAGGCCGCACTTCCACAATTGGATCGAGCACTCCCGTAGGGCGGATTACCTGTTCTGCTACTTGGCCATTTGATATTTCTAATTCCCAGTTTCCTGGCGTTGCACTTACAAAAATTGTTTGTTGCGCTTTTTGCCAAAATTCTTCAGCTTTTAAAGGGCGGTTATCAGCAGCGCTTGGCAAACGAAAACCATGATCGATCAATACCTGCTTTCTTGCTCGATCCCCGTTGTACATGGCATGTAATTGCGAACAGGTAACGTGGCTTTCATCTACAACTAGTAGCCAATCTTTAGGGAAATAATCAATCAAACATTCAGGTGGTGTGCCCGCTGGCCTTCCGGCTAAATGCCTAGCATAATTTTCAACTCCATTGCAATAACCCACCTGTTGCAACATTTCAAGATCGTAGGTGGTGCGCTGCTCTAAACGCTGCGCCTCCAAAAGTTTCCCCTGGCCTTGTAATTCATCCAAGCGAAAGCGCAATTCAGCTCTTATCTCAGCAATTGCACCATCTAAGCGATCTTTCGGCGTAACGAAGTGTTTGGCAGGATAGATATTAATTTGTTCTAAACTTTTTAAAATCTCACCGGTAGTGGGGTCTACATAACGAATAGCTTCCACCTCATCACCAAATAATTCAATTCTCACTAAACGATCTTCGTAGGCAGGACCAATTTCCAACACATCTCCTTTAACCCGAAAGCGGCCGCGAGCAATTTCTGTATCATTACGCGTATATTGATTATTAACAAGTTCACGCAAAGAAGAGCGTAAATCAATTATTTCTCCCACTTTAAATGGCACTGCTGCCTTTAAGTATTCCGACGGAATGCCAAGGCCATAAATACAGCTTATCGATGCAACAACAATCACATCATTGCGCTCAAACAAAGAGCGCGTTGCCGAGTGGCGCAACATATCTATCTCTTCATTGATAGATGCTGTTTTAGCAATATATGTATCCGAAACCGGCACATATGCCTCCGGCTGGTAATAATCATAATAAGATATAAAGTATTCAACAGCGTTCTGCGGAAAAAACTCCCGCAACTCATTACATAGCTGAGCTGCCAGAGTTTTGTTGTGGGCTAAAACCAAAGCCGAGCGCCCGGTGCGCTGGATCACATTAGCGATTGAGAAGGTTTTACCTGTGCCCGTGGCACCTAGGAGGGTTTGATAGCGTTCGCCGGCATCAACGCCCTGCACCAGGGTTTCGATGGCGCTGGGCTGATCCCCATTGGGGCTATACGGAGCTTGAAGGCGGAAATCCACCGTGGCTCAATCTATTGGCATTAAATACTAAAGAGAAAATCACTGCTTTGTAAGCCGATCAAACTTTATTAGCTCATCAGGCCGAGAAGGCGCAAAGATACGGTGCTAATAATGCTATATGCCAAAGCGCCAAGCAGCACACTAAAAATCCCATTTTTCAGGCGAAACCCATCTACCATACCCGCCGCTAAACCAAATAAAATTGCCGTTATAATCCAATTAAATAATAAACTAATCGGCTGAATTAAGCCACCTAAACTACTCACAGCCCAAGGCAATAAAAATAGAGCTTTTAGTGGCAATGTTAATAAGGTGCCTAATAAACCAATGGCGCCAGCTGATAGCAACGCAGCGCCAAAATCCTCAAATTCCACCCCAAGCGGCAAACTAGCAACTACAAGTAGCACTATCGCCCGAATTGGCCATTGCAGTAGCCAGGCAAAGCCAGTCATTTATTAACGATGATATGTTCGCGCAACAGTAGCCACGAGAGCCTCCCTCAAGCCACGCACTACCGCCACCATTGCAATTTCATCGTTAAGCCTGTTCACAGCAGAACCAACTCCCACCCCTGCAGCGCCTGCCGCTTGAGCTAGGGGCAAGGTAACGGCTGATAAACCAGAAGCGCAAAGCACAGGAACTCGCACCGCACGGCTAATTACATGGGCTGCCGCAAGGGTTGGAGCTGCCTTTTCAATTAAACCCTGCACGCCAGCGCTGTAAGGCCGAGCGCTGCTGCCGCCTTCTGTTTGGATTAAATCGGCTCCTGCTGCCACCAAATCAATCGCCAACTGCTCCTGTTGATCTAGGGGCAAGGTGTGGGGCACTGTTACCGAAAGGGGAATTTCAGCAGCTAAAGCCTTGGTGCGGCGAGTGAGCTCGAGCACCTCAACTGCTCCAAACACTCGGCCGAGGGGGTAAAAACTGTCGTAATTTCCAATCTCCAACATCGTGGCCCCTGCTGCCACCGCAGCAGGAAACAGTTCGGGATCTACTGCGGATACGCAGATTGGCAAACCAGATTGAGCCGCGGCCAATCTCACCAGGTTTGGGATGCAGGCCACATCGATCAAATCAGCCCCCCCCGCTGCCGCAGCGCGAGCCACCATTGCAACAGCCGTGGCATCAAAATTGGCTAGTCCAGCTATCACCTTGAGTAAACGCTGCTCGCTTAGGGCCGTATTTAGAGAATGGGGCAGCAACATAACAGTGCTAATTCAGATCATTAATTCTCCCACGTAAGCCCAATTGCAGGGAACCTTTTGCTATGGCAATTTCCTGGAGCGTCTACCACCTGCGGCTGCATCAGCGCTTATTGCGCGAGCCTCTGCTGCTACCCCATGGGGCCCAGCTGCTGTTGGCGGTATCTGGCGGCCAAGACTCCATGGCGTTAACAGCATTAATGCTGGATTTACGACGGTTGCACCACTGGCAACTGCAGCTGTGGCATGGCAACCACTGTTGGCGCCAAGAATCAGAACAACAGGCTGCGGCCCTAGCTGCATGGGCAAAAAGCAAAAATCTAGAAATTCAGATCGATAGCTGGGCGAACCCGCTTCATACGGAAGCAGCTGCAAGGGAATGGCGTTACAGCTGCCTCGAGCAGCAAGCCAAAACTCAAGGTTGCAAAATTGTGCTCACGGCCCACACCGCAAACGATCGCAGTGAAACGCTGCTTTTGCATCTGGCCCGCGGCAGCCACCGTCGCGGCCTTGGCAGCTTGATGGCGCAACGGCAGCTCTGCCCAGGAATTCAACTTGTGCGGCCTTTACTAAATTTTTCTCGAGTGGATACCGCCAGGATTTGTGAAACATTGGCAATCCCAATCTGGCTGGATCCCAGCAACACAGATCAACGTTTTAGCCGTAATCGAATCCGTAATGAGGTGTTACCAGTGCTGGAGCAATTGCATCCAGGTGCCACACAAAGAATGGCTGCAACTGCAGAAGGATTTAGCGCTGAACAAGAAAGCTATGGGGAACTACTTGATCTCGCCCTTAAAGCTTTGCAGGCAGATAATTCAAAAATACAACGCAAAAAGTTAATGGAATTATCAACTCCATGCCGCTGCCAGCTGTTGCAGCATTGGTTGCTGCAACAGGGTTTAGCTGCTATGGGGCCATCACAAATAAAACAATTGTGGCCCCAATTGGAAAGCAGCCGGGGCCCAAATCAAATGGTTTTAGCCAAAGGCAAAACGCTCGAATGGGATCGTTTGCACATTTGGCTTAGCAGCTAATCAGCCAACAGCGGCGCTGGGGCGGCGGCGGCGCAGACGATTGTCGTCTGCTGGCTGCAACTCGGCTTCTGCAGGGGCAGCGCTTTGGGGTTGAGATTGGGCCTGGGGTTGAGCTTGAGGGCGATCTCTTTCAGCCCGTGCTGCCCGAGATACCGGTGCGCGATCTTCTACAGGATTTTTTGAAACATAAGCAGGTGTACCAGCTGGGGCGGGCTGCACCAAACAAATGATCAAAGGTTCCACCTGCAATTCACGCCGCATACGCCGTTGCAAACCCACCTCAATTTCACGCTGCACACCAACCCAATCAACCTCGGGAGCATTGCCACCGGTGTTGCGGGATAACTGATTCCAACGGTTTTCCAAAACCCAACCCACTTCCCGTTCAGCCCACATCGACATCTTGCGCGGTTCAGCAGTAGTAACCACCCCGCGCAGATTTACCCGTGGTGGAGCCACCATCAAACCTTCAGTGCTGATGGCAGCCAGCATTGTGATTACACCATCACCTGCTAATTGCTGGCGTTCTTTTAAGACGCGGGCATCAACAATGCCATTGCGTGAATTATCCAGCAATTCGATACCAGCCTTTACAGGATCACCCCTACGGATGGAATCGGGGGTGAGTTCCACCACATCACCGTTATCAATAATTAAAATATTGTTTTCTGGTACGCCCATAGATTGAGCGGTGCGGGAATGGCACATCAACATGCGATGTTCACCATGCACAGGTACAAAAAACTTAGGCCTTGTAAGAGCAATCATCAACTTTTGATCCTCTTGGCTGCCATGGCCAGAAACGTGAATGCCCTCACCTTTGCCATACACCACCTTGGCGCCAAGCATCATCAAGCGATCAATAGTATTCACAACCGAAATTGTGTTACCTGGGATTGGGCTGGCGGAGAAAATAATTTTATCTGTCGATTTCACCTGCACTTGAGGATGTTCACAACGGGAGATTCGGCTCAAAGCGGCAAGCGATTCGCCTTGGCTACCAGTCATTAATAAAAGTGTTTCGCGATCGGGAATATCACGGATTTGCTTGATAGGAACAAACAGTTCATCTGGGCAGCGGATATAACCCAATTCCCGTGCTTTGGCGATCACATTAAGCATCGAGCGGCCAAGCAAACTAACCTTGCGGCCGTGCTTGAGGGCCAACTCAAGAATCATCGATACACGATGCACTGAACTAGCAAAAGTAGTTATCAATACCCTGCCTTCCGCTGTGGAAATATGGCGATCTAGATTAGGAAATACCGCCCGTTCTGATGGGGTGAATCCAGGTAACTCAGCATTTGTGGAATCACTAAACATACAGAGCACGCCCTGCTCTCCGTATTGAGCCATCCGCTGAATATCAAAATATTCGCCATCCACAGGGGTGTGATCAAACTTGAAATCACCGGTAAATACAACAACTCCCACAGGTGTTGTTATCGCCAATGAAAAACTATCGGCGATTGAGTGAGTATTACGGATAAACTCAACCTTAAAGTGCTGCCCCACCTTCACCACATCACGCGGCGCAACGGTTTGCAAGGTGGTGCGATCTGCCACACCGGCTTCGGCCATCTTGCCTTCCAAGAGTGAAAGCGCTAGCCGGGGCCCATAAATAATCGGAATATTAAAATGCTTAAGGTGGTGAGAAATGCCACCAATATGATCTTCATGGCCATGGGTAACAATCATCCCACGGATTCTTTTTTGATTTTCCCTTAAGTAACTAGTATCTGGCATAACAACATTTACGCCGTGCATACCATCGCTTGGGAAGGCGAGGCCAGCATCAACTAACATCAAATCATCGCCGTATTCAAATACACAAGTATTTTTACCAATCTCATGTAAACCTCCTAACGGGATCACCCGCAGCGCTGGTGTTTTGGTTGCGGGTGTTGCTGAAATAGCCATAGAAACCTTTTAAAAAATAATTGGGAAGTAGAAAGATAATGAGCGGCTGCCCATCGCCTTGAGGTCAGGTAGGACGCAAAGCGGCAAGTAAAACAGCAAGGGATTCACGAATAGCGCTAGAGGCTGGCACCAAAGGCAAGCGGGCTGAACCAACGGGCCACCCCTCAAGCTCTAATGCAGCTTTAACCGGTATGGGATTACTACTACAAAACAAACCTTGCATAAGAGGTAACAAACGTTCGTGAATTGAAAGAGCTTTCTGTATTTCGCCTGCCAAAAAAGCTTGAATCATCTGTTGCAATTCCTCCCCCACCAAATGACTTGCAACACTCACAACTCCAACCGCCCCCAAAGCCAACATTGGCAGGGTTAAAGAATCATCGCCGCTGTAAATCGCTAAGCGATCGCCGCAAGTAGCTCTCAAACTACTCACCTCATCCACCGAGCCGCTGGCTGCCTTAAACGCCACCACATTGGAATACCGCATTAATCGAGCTGTGGTTTCTGGGGCAAGGCTGCAGCCGGTTCTACCGGGAATGTTGTAGAGCATCAAAGGAAGATTTGGCGCTGCTTCTGCCACTGCGGCGAAATGAGCTTCCAAACCAGCTTGGGGTGGCTTGTTGTAATAAGGCACCACTACAAGTGCACCATCAGCCCCCAAAGCAGCTGCCTCCCGAGTGGCTGCGATTGCTTCAGCGGTGGAGTTGCTGCCGGTGCCAGCTAATACCTTGGCCTTACCAGCAACTGCTAAAAGCACAGCTTTCAACAAAGCATGTTGCTCATCCCAACAAAGCGTTG
>VFLB01000217.1 GCA_009914645.1 Synechococcaceae bacterium Bin_79_3 | reverse complement strand
GCGGTGGCAAAAAACTTGGCTTATTTGCAATAAATGAGATTAAGCCTGAAGTAAATCAGCATAAATAAGCCCATTTGTGTTGATTTTCCCTTGCAAATCTAAAAGGTTACTGAAAACACATCACTAAACCAAAAAAGCGTAGGAGTCTTGATTTAATTCAAGGAACTTTTCAATGACTGCCACCTCGCTCTCAGTTGTAGAGAGCAGCCGCAAAAGGGGCAACGATCCCATCAGCTGGTATTTGGCAAGCATCGGCAGGGTTCCGCTCCTTACACCTGCGGAAGAAATTGAGTTGGGCAATCAGGTGCAAACCATGATGCTGCTGCTCGAAAAGGGAGAAGAAAGCTTCACCATCCACGAAAAAAAGCTTGTGCGGGTGGGTCGCCGTTCAAAGGAACGGATGATGAAGGCAAACCTGCGTTTGGTGGTGAGTGTTGCCAAAAAATATCAAGGTAAAGGCATGGAATTGCTGGATCTAATCCAGGAGGGTTCTTTAGGCCTTGAAAGAGCGGTTGAGAAATTTGATCCCACCCGCGGCTACAAATTTTCCACCTATGCATTTTGGTGGATTCGCCAAAGCATGACTCGCGCCATCGCTTGCCAATCCCGCACCATCCGGCTGCCGGTGCATCTCAGCGAAAGACTTGCAATTGTGCGCAGAGTAACGATGGATCTTGCTCATAAATTAGGGGCAATGCCTAACCGCAGAGAAATTGCAGAAGAGATGCAGATTGAAGTGGAGGAGCTAGACGGCTTGCTGCGTCAATCCCTTACCACCTCCAGCCTGGATGCCCCCATTAGCGGTGATGAAGGCCGTAGTTTTCTTGGCGATTTAATAGCCGATACCCGCCAAGAAGAACCCCTCGATGCGGTGGAAAGGCGCATGCATCACGAACAGTTGGGGCGCTGGCTCAACTACCTCACCGATCAGGAAAGGCAGGTATTGGAGTTACGTTTTGGCCTATCTGGGGAACAACGGCACACCCTTGCTGAAATCGGCAGACTGATGGAAGTATCTAGAGAAAGAGTGCGTCAAGTGGAATTAAAAGCATTGCGTAAACTTCGCAATCTCACCCGAAAAGTGCCATCTCAGCTTTAATTGAATTTGGCTGATTGGTACTTAATCTTCTGCCCAGATGTAACGCGTGAGTTCATCTGGATCGGGCTCGGGAGCAGCTAGAGCAAATTCCACAGCATCTCTTACCTCTTTATCAATTTCTTGATCGATATCAGCTAAATCGGCAACACTTGCTAAGCCTTGCTGCTGCATAAAAGCTGAAAATTGCTTAATTGGATCTCGATTAGTCCAAAATGCCTTTTCTTCTGGATCCCGCAATTCATCAGGATCCGCCAAAGAATGGCCGCGGAAACGATATGTGAGACATTCCAACAAAGTGGGGCCCTCTCCAGCCCGGGCACGCTCAAGCGCCCTTTGCGTTGCAGCACGCACAGCCAATACGTCCATACCATCCACCTCTTCTCCGGCCATGCCAAATACACTGGCTTTACGCCAAATTTCGGTATCACTAGTGGCACGATGATGGGCCATTCCAATTGCCCATTTGTTATTTTCCACCACAAATAAGATCGGTAATTTCCACAGAGAAGCCATATTTAGGCATTCATAAAATTGACCGATATTGCAGGTGCCATCACCAAAAAAAGCAGCTGTAACAGCATTACTAGTGCTATCACCCAAGGCATCACGCTTATACCTACTTGTGAAGGCAGCGCCGAGGGCCACTGGAATGCCTTCACCGATAAAGGCATAGCCACCAAGAAGGTGATGTTCCTTTGAAAAAAGGTGCATTGATCCACCTCTACCTTTGCTGCAACCGGTTTCTTTACCAAATAATTCACTCATTACCTCCCGAGCAGGCACCCCTGCGCTAAGGGCATGAACGTGGTCGCGATAGGTGCTACAAAACCAGTCGTGCTGGGTTTTCATCGCCTTAATTACGCCAGTTGCAATCGCTTCTTGGCCGTTATATAAGTGCACAAAGCCAAACATCTTGCCGCGGTAGTACATTTCCGCGCATTTATCTTCAAATCTGCGGCCCAGCACCATATCGCGGTAGAGCATCAAACCCTCTTCCCGCTTCAGCTCTGCACCGAGCGCCGCTGGGGGAGAGCCTGCGGCAGCAGCGGTTTCGCTGGTCATGGCACCCTGGCCCCATTAAAAAACAAACTTTACCGTTGAACCAACGTAAACTTCGTGTTTGTTAAAGCATCCAGCACTTGGAGCTACCCCTCGACCATTTTCGTTTGCTGGGAGTAAGCCCCGTAGTTGCCAGTGATGGCGTATTGCGCACCCTGCAACAACGCTTAGATCGTCCCCCCGGGCCGGGCTTTAGCCAAGGAGCCCTTACTGCTCGCGCTGAGTTATTGGAACTAAGTGCAAATTTTTTAGCGGATGTAGAACGGCGCCAAAACTACGAACGCTTAGTTACCGAACAAACAAACGAAACCGCCGGGATTTTTCCAGCACTTGATGTTCCCTCCAATTTGGAGGTGGGCGGCTTAATCCTTTTAATGGAATCAGGCCAGGCAATTGAAGCTTTTGAAGGGGCCCGCAAGGCCCTGCAGCCGCCCCAGGCGCCAGCGCTCGGCAGCAGCAGGGAACTAGATCTCTCGCTACTTGCGGCCTTGGCTTGTCAGCAGGGGGGCAGTGAACGGAAACACGAACGCCATTACGAAACAGCAGCTCTGCTGCTGCAACAAGGAATCCAGTTACTGCAACGCATGGGGCAGCAACTGGAACGGCGCTTAGCGCTTGAAGCGGATCTTCAAGCCTTACTTCCTTATCGGGTGCTCGATCTATTAAGTAGACCCCTCATCGAAAGCCTCCAACGGGAGCTGGGGTTGGAGTTGTTGCAAGAATTGATCAGTCGCCGAGGTGGCCTTGATGGTGAATTGGATCCCAATTTTTCCCAGGAAGCCTTCCAGGCTTTTTTCCAGCAAATACGTAATTTCCTAACTGTTCAAGAACAGATTGATTTGTTCCTAAGCATGGCTGAAGCCGGTTCGGTGACAGCTGATTTTCTGAGTGCCTATGCCCTCACCGCCTCTGGATTTGCCCAACGCAAACCAGAACGGATTGAAGCGGCTTTAGAACGATTAAAAACCCTCCATGAAGTGGGGGTAGAGCCAGAAATTGCCTGTTTGCAATTGCTTCTTGGTAATACAAAAGCAGCGGAATTGCATTTCCAACGCGGTAGCGACCCTGAGTTGGAACATTGGGCAAAAGAACAGGGTGATGATCCCCTAGCTGGTGTTTGCGCTTATTGCCGCGACTGGCTGGAGAGGCAGGTTTTGGCTTGTTACCGCGACCTAGAAGCAGATCCTGATCTCGAAGCATATTTCGCTGATCGCGATGTGCAGGCCTATGTGGAGCGCAGCGATCGCCGTCGCCTGCATGGCCTTGAACCGCAACATGAGCCCATCACCAATTTTGAATTCATACCCACCCCCAGTGCTGTTGAACTGGAAGAACTCTTAGATAATCCAGCCGCTGAAATCAAAAAATCACCCCAACTAAATCTTCAGGAACGTTTGCAGCAGGCCAAAACCTGGTGGGAAACTCGCCGCTGGAGCCGCAATCAACGCTGGTTAGTAATTGGGCTTGCCATGGTTGCTACAAGCGCAATCGGTTTAAACCTCGGACGCAAACAAGAGCAAGCTCCAGCTATTCCGAAAGAAGCTCTGCTGCTGCCACCGCCGCCAGTTGCTGTATTACCTAGCGCAGAACAATTGCCAAACCCAGAATCACCAAACCCAGAATCACCAAGCACAGAATCACCAAGCGCAGAACAAGCAACCCGTGAGGTGCTCGAGCAATGGCTAAAGGCAAAAGCTGATCTGCTAGCAGGTGGTAATAATCAAGCAATCTTAAGCAAACTAGCTTCCGCCCAACTCGTAAATAATGTTGTTGATAATCGTGCTGCCGATGCAAGCCAGGGCCTTAGCCAACGGGTAACCGCCAAAATTGAAAAATTCAATGTTGTAAGTAACAGCCCAATTCGCCTCGAAGCGCAAGTTGAGATTCTGTACTCAGAAGATTTGCTTGATGCAAAAGGTAAGGCTTTAAAACAAGATGCGGCCATTACAATAAATAACACCTACGTATTTGTTCGCCCAGATCCGAAGCAGGCGTGGCAGCTGGCGGATTTTCGTTCTATTAATTAAGGAGCTAATTGATGTTTGAAGAACTTTCCCAGCGCTTTGAAGATGCCGTTCGCGGTTTGCGCGGCCAAGGGGCCATCAGCGAAAACAACGTAGATGCTGCCCTGAAAAGCGTTAGGCGTGCACTGATTGAAGCTGATGTGAGCCTGCAGGTGGTGCAGGATTTTGTGGCTGATGTGCGCAGCAAAGCCCTTGGCGCTGAAGTGGTGCGTGGTATCAGCCCCGACCAACAATTCATCAAGTTGGTGCACAACGAATTAGTAGAGGTGATGGGCGGTGCTAATGCCCCTCTCGCGCATGCAGCAACAAAACCAACAGTCGTTTTAATGGCAGGCCTGCAGGGGGCAGGTAAAACAACAGCCACCGCGAAGTTGGGGCTACATCTAAAGGAACAGGGTCGTAAGGCATTGCTGGTGGCGGCCGATGTGTATAGGCCAGCCGCCATTGAGCAGTTACAAACGTTGGGGCGGCAAATAGATGTGGAAGTATTCAGCCTTGGGGCTGATCAGAAACCAGAAGATATTGCTGCTGCAGGAGTTGCCTATGGCCGCGAGCAGGGTTTTGACACGGTTGTTGTAGATACCGCCGGCAGGCTTCAGATCGATACGGCGATGATGGCTGAGATGGTGCGTATCCGCAGTGCCGTAACACCGGATGAAGTGTTGCTGGTGGTGGATTCAATGATCGGCCAAGAGGCGGCTGAACTCACACGCGCATTTCATAACCAGGTGGGTCTTACTGGTGCTGTGCTCACAAAACTGGATGGTGATAGTCGCGGTGGCGCCGCTTTATCGATTCGCAAGGTGAGTGGTGCGCCGATCAAATTCATCGGCACCGGTGAAAAAGTAGAGGCTCTACAACCTTTCCATCCAGAGCGGATGGCTAGCCGCATCCTTGGCATGGGAGACGTTCTCACCTTGGTGGAAAGGGCGCAAAAGGAAGTGGAAATTGCCGATGTGGAAAAGATGCAGCGCAAGCTGCAAGAAGCCTCATTTGATTTTTCAGATTTCGTTCAACAAATGCGCTTAATCAAACGCATGGGCTCCCTAGGGGGCTTGATGAAAATGATTCCAGGCATGAACAAAATCGACGATGGCATGCTCAAGCAAGGGGAAGCCCAGCTCAAACGAATCGAGGCAATGATCGGCTCGATGACGCAACAAGAAAGAGAAAATCCTGATCTTTTAGCTTCTCAACCATCGCGTCGCAAGCGCATCGCGGTGGGTAGCGGCCATAAACCCGCAGAGATGGATAAGGTGCTTGCCGATTTCCAAAAGATGAGGGGCTTCATGCAACAGATGAGCCGAGGCGGCGGAATGCCAGG
>VFLB01000347.1 GCA_009914645.1 Synechococcaceae bacterium Bin_79_3 | reverse complement strand
TTGCCACTTGGGCTTAAGTCGCGTTGAAGCAGCTGTGCCCATAGCGGCAATGCGGTCGTTCCATTGGGGCCAGCGGGCCACCCATTCGGCGTAGGTGATGTGGCGATAGCCAAGTCGCGCTGAGAGCAGCACCGTCCAAAATTGATCGCCCCCCAGGAAAACCACTACGCCCTTTGCAGGCCAGGGGCCGTAGCGCTTGGGATTAATTAGAAGTTTCCAAAATTCTCTAGCCGGAAATACCCGTTCAAATAACCCCATTGCGCTGGCCACTCGATGTTCAGTGGCGTTTGCATTAGGGCAGGGCACTAAAACCAGCCTCAGTGCATCAGGCCCTTGGGGTGCCAAAGGCCTGAGCGGGCGAATTTTATGCAAAGCGATAGCTAAAGGCCTCACCCAAGTAGTGAGTTCCCCAGGCCCGTTGCAAACCAGAACGATGCTTCCGGTTGGATCTGATGCGGATGGCGAGACTTGAACTCGCAAGACCGAAGTCACACGCCCCTCAAACGTGCGTGTCTACCAATTCCACCACATCCGCGTGGTTTGCCAAAACGGCAGGAACTCACTTTACCAGCTGCTTCAGCGGGTTCTAATGATTCCACCACTGATAGAGTCACTTGTTATAGAGGGAGGTTATGGCGATAAAGAAACTTTTAATAGCGAATCGCGGTGAAATCGCTTTAAGGATCATCCGTACCTGCCGTGAAATGGGCATAAACACGGTTGCGGTATACAGCACCGTAGATCGCACTGCTTTACATGTGCAGATGGCTGATGAAGCAGTTTGCGTGGGGGATCCCCCCAGCAGTAGGAGTTATTTAAATATTCCTAATATCATCGCCGCCGCCACTTCCAGGGGCGCTGATGCAATCCATCCTGGTTACGGCTTTTTGGCGGAAAATGACCGCTTTGCCGAAATCTGCAACGCCCATGGCCTCACTTTTGTTGGCCCTTCTCCTGAATCCATTCGTGAAATGGGAGATAAATCCACCGCAAAAGCCACCATGCAGCGGGTGGGGGTGCCAACAATTCCCGGCAGCGAAGGCTTACTTGAAAACCCCGAAGAGGCAGCTGAACTCGCTGAAGCGATGGGCTATCCGGTGATGATTAAGGCCACCGCTGGCGGCGGCGGCAGGGGGATGCGTTTTGTGCGCAGCAGCGAAGAATTGGAATCTTTATACAGGGCGGCCCAAGGGGAAGCGGAGGCTGCTTTTGGTAATCCAGGTCTATATATGGAGAAGTTTATTGATCGTCCCCGACACGTAGAAGTGCAGATCCTCGCTGATCGATTTGGGGAGGTGGTGCACCTAGGCGAACGCGATTGTTCAATTCAAAGGCGGCATCAAAAATTGCTGGAAGAAGCTCCAGGGCCGGGTTTAGATCCAATAATTCGAGCCCGAATGGGCGATGCGGCTGTGTCAGCGGCTAGATCGATTGGCTACGAAGGGGCAGGCACTGTTGAATTTCTGCTCGATGCCACCGGTCAGTTTTATTTCATGGAGATGAATACTCGCATTCAGGTGGAGCACCCTGTTACCGAGGTGGTTACCGGCATTGATCTGATTGCTGAGCAGCTACGAATTGCTGCAGGTGAGCCCCTACGTTTTCGACAGGAAGATATTCAGTTGCGGGGGCATGCGATCGAATGTCGCATCAATGCTGAAGATCCCCGGCATAACTTTCGGCCAGCCCCTGGCACCATTACCGGCTGGTTACCCCCCGGAGGCCCCGGAGTGCGCTTCGATAGCCATGTTTATACCGGTTATGAAATCCCCCCTTTCTACGATTCGTTAATCGGCAAACTTATTGTTTGGGGTGAAGATCGCCCTGCAGCATTACGCCGTATGCGCCGCGCCCTTTCTGAGTGCGCCGTGATTGGAGTACCAACAACGATTGAATTTCATTTGGCCCTTTTGGATCGCCCCGAATTTCAAAGGGGGGAGGTGCATACAAAATTTGTGGAGATGGAAATGCTTAAGCCAAATGCTGGGCGGAACGCAACAACTGGCTAACTAAACCCTGCTGACCCACCAGCAGTTCTCGCATCAAGCTCACCAACCCAACCCAAATGACAGGTGTTACGTCTACCCCACCTATTGGCTGAATTAAGCGCCTGGTGGGGGCAAGCAGTGGCTCCGTTGGAATTAACACCAAAGCAACTAAGGGATTAGTGCTGTTGAGCTGTGGATACCAGCTCAGCACTATGCGTCCTAGAAATAAAAGCGTCCATGCCGCCAGCAGGATCCCAATCAAATTGTTACTGGCGTTAAGGAGAGGAAGGGGCAGTGCTGTCACAAACTTCTACGGCTTTATTGATTGATCCTAAAGAATCCCCTAATACCCGTAGGATTCGGCAATTACCGAAGGCGCCATGACCCCTTCCCTTTCAAATTTCCTTACCAGCTTGGGAGCTGGTGCACTGATCGTTGTGGTGCCAATCACAATCGCTCTGATTTTGATTAGCCAAACCGATCGTCTTGATCGCAAGCTTTGATTTGCATGGCATTAGTAGCAGTGGCCCCTAAACTGTTATTACATGGGCTCTAGCTGCCCGCTTTGGGCCCCGGAGGCCATCCATGGTTAATGCCAGCCTGAATTGGGCCAGCATCGTTGGCATTGTGCTTGCGGTGGGCGGCACAATGCTTTATTTCCTACGTAGTTTTAAGCCCGGGCTTGCCCGCGACTACGACGTATTTTTTGCGGCCGTTGGCTTGTTATGCGGCGGAATACTTTTCTTTCAGGGTTGGCGCCTCGATCCAATCCTGCAATTTGGTCAGTTTTTATTAGCGGCTACAACAGTATTTTTTGCTTACGAATCTGTTCGTTTGCGCAGTGTTACTACTGAGCAAGCCCGCCGCTCCGCTTTCTTTGATGAAGATGAACCGCTGCCCTCAAGGCCTCGCATGGGTCGTAGCGAATGGGGCAATGAAGATCGCTTTGAAGACCCCCAGCCCCTGCGGCGCAAGATTCGCTCTAGAGCCGATGATCTGGATGAACCAGAAGAAGAAATAGAAAGAGACTTTTATCGGCCGCGGCGCCCGGAGCGTCCGGCGATTCCAGAGCGGGCCCAAAGCCGTTTTGCAGCTAGCACCGATGCACCACCAGAATTTGGAGCTCGCCGCCGCGAACGCGATAGCCGCGAATCAAAACCCAGAGTTCAAACCAGCGCGCCTACTAGGGGTATGCCCCCCTCAGATGATCTACCTAGATCCAGCAGACGCCCTGCCCCATCTGCAAGTTCGAGCTCACCAACTCGATCATCAAGGCCGGATTCTGGTGGATCAATCAGTGAAGCGGATTTCAGCCCGCTGCCACCTCGTCCCCGCCCTGCCAATTCAAGCAATCTAAACAATAACAACCCAAGTAATAATTCTCGTTTCGATAGTTAACTAAGGCCTGATTTAAATGATTTGGCAGGTTAGGTGTAAGCAGTTTTTGTTATTAACTTCGTTTTGTTTGTTAAACGCCTGCGGCCAGCGTTTCGAAGCTCCTGGTATTGGCGATCAACAGGATCCGGCTTTAAGTGGTAATGGGCGCCTGTTGGTAACAGTGGCGGAGCGCTCAGGCAGACGCGCAGTGCGTTTAGTTGAGCGCAGCACAGGTAATGAATTACCCCTGAAAGGTTTGAATTGGGGAATGCCCCACCGTTCGCCATCATTAAGTTGGAATGGCCGTTATTTAGCGTTCATTTTGCAAAGAGGTGAGCGTTCTGAAATTGTTGTTTTTGATCGGGCCTTAGCTCGTTTACGTCCCCTGCCATTGCCAGGTGAGCGCTCTCCTCAGGCCCTAACTATTTCGCCAGATGGAAAGCGCCTAGGGGTTCAGCTTTTGCATCGCGGCCAGCTAGATGTGGAGTTATTCAATCTGCCTTCCCACGAACCTGATTTACCGCCTGGAGCACCCTTGCAATGAGCAAGAAAGCATTTCTTTATTGCTTATTTAGCTTTTTACTACTTGGGGGCTGCGAGGGGCAAGGTTTACAACCGGAACTTGGCCTGAATCCCCGTATTTCCCAATCAGGAGACGATAGCTCTCCTAGCTTGGCTGCTACTGGAATGGCATGGATTGCCCCCGGATCAGCTCAGGTGAGATGGCTGGATTTTTCAACAGGATTCGGCTCTCCCTTGCCGGGGCTTAATCGCTCCGATGCCCAACCTATAAGCGTGAGTGTGGATCGTGCTGGTAAACGCTTTGCTTTGGTGCGCAGTTTGGCAGGGCGCACTGAATTGTTGATTTATGAACGCAATCTCGCTTTATTGCGGCCCATTGGGCTGGTGCCAGCTGGGGTGCCAGCGAAGGTTGCCATCAGTGGCGATGGCCGAGTGCTAGCAGTGCAGGTGAGCCGAGGGGGGCGCTGGCAAGTGGAGCTGCTTGATTTACCTTGAACCGATTTATCTAATTTAATTTGAATTAACTTAATCCAGCCCAATGCAAAAAAGTTTCACCAGAAATAGTTTCAATTAATAATATCGCTGAAAAACCGAGCATGGCAAAGCGGCCATTAGTCCTTTCAGCATAGGGGCTCCAGCCAAAGTTGGGCACATCATTGGTGGTGGCGCTCTTTATGTTGCTGCTTGTGGTTTCTTGCATGGGGATTGGTTGGGTTGGCATCAGGTTGGATCAAAAACATAATTAGCGGCAGGCAGCAAACTCCAACCGCCGCTGCCATCAAGTTGGAGCACGGTGTTGTGGAAAGCTGTGAGGGTAGGGCGATGCCCCACGCTAATAAAGGCCATTTCTCTTTGGGCTAGCAAGCCATAAAGCCTCCTCTCAGTTGCTACATCAAGGGCGCTTGTGGCTTCATCAAGCACTGCAAATTGCGGAGAATTAAGCAACAGCCGCGCGAAAGCAAGCCTCTGTTGTTCGCCAAGCGATAGTAAACGCGGCCAATCCTGTTGGATACCTAAATCAGGATAGCGATTAATCATTCCCGCTAAGTTCACTTCCTCCAGCACATTTCGCAGTTGAGAATCACTAAAGCGCGCTTGATCAAGGGGATAGCAGAGCTGTTCTCTCAAGGTACCTAATAACATATAAGGTTTTTGGGGAATAAACATCAGTTCGCCGAGAGGAGGGCGTTCAACTTCACCACTGCCGCTGGGCCATAAACCACTAACTAAGCGAAGTAGCGATGTTTTGCCGCATCCACTGGGGCCAACCACCAATACTCT
>VFLB01000181.1 GCA_009914645.1 Synechococcaceae bacterium Bin_79_3 | reverse complement strand
TGATGCAGATGGGTTCTGTTCATCCAAGGGTTTTAGCGGCCCTAGGTAGGGCCTTAAGCCTTGAATTAACATCCGTTCAGCAATACATAACCCATGCCTGTTTAGCTGACCTATGGCAGCTGAATCAACCAGCTGCCCTGTTTCGCAACGAAGCAGGGGCTGAGATGCAGCACAGCGAGCGCATAATTCAATGCATGCTTTCCCTCGGAGTGGCTCCCGCCTCATCACAATTGAGGCCTGTTAGTTCGGCTGAAGATTTAGAGGGTTTATTGCTTGCTAATATTCAACTTGAAAATGATCTCATATTTCATTATACTGAGTCAATGCGATTTTGTTTATTAATTAGCGATCAAGTTCATGTTGCTTTTTTCAAGTCTTTGCTGGAAGAAGAGCAACAGCACGCTGCTGAATTAGTTAGGTGGTTGGAGGTTCTACAGGACTCTTAAGTTTATGCAACCTGATCTTCCCTTATCTATTCAGTATGTGTGGCTGATTCCTCTCTATGGATTTAGTGGCATGTTTTTGTCGCTTCCATGGGCTGCGGGTTGGTTTAAGCGCCAAGGTCCAAGACCGGCGGCTTATTTGAATTTGATAATGACTCTTCTTGGAGTAATACATGGCAGCTTGGTGCTGCAACAAATATTGCAGATAGGGGCTCAGCATTTGCAGTTTGACTGGTTTGGTGTTGGTGATATGAACTTGCAAATCGGATTTGAATTAAGCCTTACTAATTTAGCTGCACTCGAATTTGTTACTGCAATGAGTTTGCTGGGGCAGGTTTTTGCCCTCGGCTATTTAGATAAGGAGTGGTCGCTTGCACGCTTTTATGCCCTGGTTGGTTTCTTTGAAGGTGCGATGGCAGGTGTTGTTTTAAGTAGTAATTTGTTTTTCAGCTTTTTCCTATTGGAGATGCTTACTTTATCAACATATTTGCTTGTTGGTTTTTGGTATGCACAGCCATTGGTTGTTACAGCTGCGCGGGATGCATTCCTTACAAAGCGTGTTGGAGATGTATTGCTGTTGATGGGCATGGTTGCCCTTTCTGCATGGGCGGGATCTTTGGAATTTAATGATCTTTATGAATGGAGCGCCACCGCCACTGCTAGTGGTGCTTTATCTCCATTGGCTGGCAGTTTGATCGGCTTAGGTTTAATTGCAGGTCCGATGGGTAAATGCGCCCAGTTTCCTATGCATCTTTGGCTAGATGAGGCCATGGAAGGGCCAAATCCTGCTTCAATTCTTCGTAATTCCGCCGTGGTTACCTGCGGCGCCTTGGTTTTACTCAAAGTGATGCCACTTCTGCGGTTTTCACCTTTAGCTGTAAATGTTTTACTTGTAGTAGGAACAATTAGTGCTATCGGTGGAGCTTTAGTTGCCATTGCCCAAGTTGATCTTAAGCGTGCTTTTTCTTATGGCACTAGTTCATATCTAGGTTTGGTTTTTATTGCTATTGCTCTCCAGCAACCCGCAGTTGCATTATTGCTCTTGTTCGCCCATGGCTTGGCAAAAGCATTAATTTTCATGGGAGTGGGTAGTGTTATTTGCACCACTAATTGTCAAGATCTTACTGAATTGGGAGGTTTAGGTGCCCGCATGCCTGCAACCACTAGCGCTTTTCTTGTGGCGGGTGCTGGCCTAACGGGTTTATTCCCTTTGGGATGTTTTTGGTGTTTCGGATTACTTGTGCAGGCCCTGTTGCCAAGCCATCCCTTCCTAGCTGCTGTGGTGCTATCAACAAACCTATTAACTGCTTTTAATTTGGTGAGGGTTTATCGCCAGGTTTTCTTAGATACACCCCATCCAAAAACCCGCAGGGCCCCTGAGGTGGGCTGGTTGATGGCTTTACCTATGGTGAGCTTGTCAGTGATGGTTCTTCTTCTTCCACTTGTTTTTCAACGCCTTAATCCTGTGCCTGGATTAGCAGCAATTAATACTTCTAGCGTTGCATTAGTTGTTGCAAGTGGTGCTCTTGGGGTGATGGCAGGCAGCTTGGTGCGCCTTGATCGTTTCTGGTCGCGTTCTGTATTAAAACCATTGCGGGCTGTTCAGGATCTTCTTGCTTACGATTTTTATACAGATAAGTTGTATCGGGCAACGATTGTTCGCTTGGTGGCGGGTTTCGCAGATCTAACCAATCGTTTTGATCAGGAGGTTGTAACGGGTTTAGCTAATCGTTTGGGTGGTCTATCTATGCAGGGTGCCCAGGGCTTAAAGCTGGCGGTGAGCGGCCAGATGCAAACCTATGTGCTCACGGCAGTATTAGCGATTGTGCTTTTACTGGCTTCTCTTGTTTGGTCGATGGGCTGAGGTCTAAATGATGCTATCCATCCTGCTGTTGATTCCTTTTCTTGGAGCCTTGCTCTTCTTACTTTTGCCTAGCCAGTTAGCACCAACACGCATGCGCAGTATTGCAATTGTGGTATTGGTGTTGCAATTGTTATGGAGTATAAGACTACTTTTTGCCTTTGATCTTGAGCTGCCTGGAATGCAGTTGCAAGAATCATTTAGTTGGGTGGAGCGTTTGGGTTTACGTTACGAATTGGGGATAGATGGGCTTTCCTTGCCATTGGTGCTCCTCAATGCCGCACTCACTCTTGTGGCAGCTGTTTGCACAAGAGAATTAAGTGAAAGGCCTCGGCTTTATTTTGCTTTAATTTTATTAATTAGCTTCGCTGTTAATGGAGCATTTGTTGCTAATAATCTGCTGTTCTTCTTGATTTTTTATGAGCTTGAGTTGATTCCATTATGGCTTCTAATATTAATTTGGGGTGGCACTCAAAGAGTTTATGCTGCAACAAAATTTTTATTGTTTACTGCTATATCAGGTGTTTTAATTTTAGCTGCGTTCTTAGGCCTTGCCTTTATTAATGGCAGTGTCGATTTCAGTTTGAGCCCGTTGGTAACTGAGCGGATTGGCATGGGCAGCCAATTGATTTTGCTGGGTTGCTTGTTAGTGGGTTTTGGTATCAAGATTCCTCTTGTGCCATTCCATAGTTGGCTGCCAGATGCACACACCCAAGCTTCTACACCGGTTTCCGTTTTGCTCGCTGGAGTGTTGTTGAAACTTGGAACTTATGGCCTGTTACGTTTTGGCTTAGGTATGTTTCCTGATGCTTGGGCTGTGCTTGCTCCTGCCATGGCGATTTGGGCTGCTATATCAGTTTTATATGGATCACTTGCAGCAATTGCTCAGCGAGATATGAAACGCATGGTGGCATTTAGCTCAGTTGGTCATATGGGTTATGTGCTTCTCGCGGCTGCAGCAGCAACACCGGTTGCTTTGATGGGTGCAGTATTTCAAATGGTGAGCCACGGTTTAATCTCTGCTCTTTTATTTTTGTTGGTGGGCGTTGTTTATCGAAAAACAGGCACTCGCGACCTTGAAGTATTACGGGGTTTACTAAATCCAGAACTGGGTTTGCCTTTCACCGGCACTTTAATGATCCTTGGT
This sequence comes from Synechococcaceae bacterium Bin_79_3, assembly GCA_009914645.1. GTDB lineage: Bacteria > Cyanobacteriota > Cyanobacteriia > PCC-6307 > Cyanobiaceae > Synechococcus_D. The sequence goes on along the minus strand of VFLB01000181.1, from coordinate 3,297 downwards.
GTTATGGCTAGTGCTGGGCTACCTGGAATGGCTGGCTTTATCTCTGAGTTTCTGGTGTTTAGGGGCAGTATTCAAATTTATCCTTTAGCTACTTTGCTTTCTATGGTGGGATCTGGTTTAACTGCTGTTTATTTTCTTTTACTGATTAACCGTGCATTTTTTGGCCGTCTAGCAATTACCCCTGTGGAAGATCCAGAGATCCAAAAACGCTTAGATGTTCAGCTAGCTCCTGTGGCCCCGCGGGAAACAATTCCTGCACTAGCGCTTGCAATAGCAGTGATTGCCCTTGGCCTTATACCTGCTGGGCTTGGTGGCATAAGTGATGCCGCCACAGGGGCTATGGCCCAATTGTTCTCAGGAGCCGGCTAATGCCAATTATCCCATCTGAACTAGTTAGTTTTGCGGAGGTGCCTTCCGCGCTTGATTTGAAGGCTAAATTACTTGCAAATCAAACTTTACTTGCTGAAAGCGAAACACATGTTATTGAAGTAGTTGATGTGCTTAAAAGCTATGGGGAAGTGCTCGATGCTTATAGTAAAAACTTAATTTATCAAGCGGAAAGCCAATTCCTGGTTCCTTTCCCTTTGTTTAAATATTTAAATGGAGATAAATCTTTAGCAAAAATTTGGCGGCATCTTTGCCATGATCGAATTAACTTTGAATATGCTGAATATTGCATGAAAGCAATGCTTTGGCACGGTACTGGTGGGATGGATGCTTATTTTGATAGCGATGCATTTATAGAAAATATCGCAGCTATCATTGAAGTGAAGCGCCGTGATCCTTTATTGGGTTTGTTGCATCCTTTGTTCCCTCAGTTTTTACCTGAATTAATTCGAACAGCTGCAACTACCCATGCATTAGGCCAATTCTGGCGTGTAATGAGCGATCTTTTTATTGACCTTGCTGATGCTGAAGCTGATAAACGAGTGTGCTCAATTTCTGATGTGGTGGATTTTATGAAAGCTGGTTTAGTGGCAGCTGCTGGTAATCCAATTAGCTACGGTGTAGTGATTGATAATAAACATTTCTGGGTATTACCTCCTGAAGCGGGCCTTACTTTTCTTGCTGATGTGGCGGTGCCATATGTAGAGGCTGTGTTTTTGCGCGGCACCCCATTTTTGGGCACAGTTTCGTTTAATGCCCAGGCTCAGCAGATCTCTCCAGATCAGGCTCAATTTTGTTATGGGGCCCTTTATGCAGATCCCTTACCAACAATGGGAGCGGGGATACCACCAAGTTTGTTAATGCAGGATATGTATCGCCATTTACCAAAGCGCTTGGATCTTCTTTACCAAAATCGCACCCGCGGAGAAGGTGATGTGCGGGTGAAGATTTGCCGTAGTTTTCAAAAATCCATGTTTTGCGTTACGAATGCTGCCATCGCAGGTACCTTCCCCCACGGGCTCGCAGGCACCACTGCTGATCAACTGGCTGCAGATGAAGCTTATGCACACGCCTGGGCCCAAAGACTTTCGCAGGGGCGCACTGATTGCCTCGCCGTTTAATGTTCTTGTTATGAAGCATCAATGGACGCCAAGACCAAAGCCGGATCGAGTTGAGTGGCTTGAGCGGCGGCTTGAATTTAACGATTACGCCAGTAATCGAGATTTTCTTGATCGTTTAAATGATTTTTGCGAAAAGGAGGCAAGGTTTCCAGATATTAGCTTTGGCCGCACCTACGTGAATATTACTTTGAGGGCTGAATTAGAAGGCTCGGCAATCACAGAGGTTGATCATATTTTTGCGGCAAATATTGACAAGTTAGTTTAATAAAATTATTTTTTCAACAAATTTGCCTTTTAAACGGATTTGTCTAATGACGCCGCCTTGAATCGATTTGTAGTAAGTCTTTTACCTGTTGTACTTGATTGGCAAGATTTGGATCGATTGCAAGTTTTTTATCTATTTGTTGAACCGCATACATAACAGTGGTGTGATCTTTTCCGCCAAATTGATCGCCGATTTTTGGTAAGCTTAAATTTGTGCATTGACGCATTAAATGCATCCCTACTTGCCGAGCTTGGCTCACTGCTTTTTTGCGACTGCTACTACACATCTCAACGGTGCTTACACCAAAAACTTCCGCTACTTTTTCAAGAACTAATTTTGGATTTATATCTCCTTCCGGCAGTGATGATCCCAAGAGTGGAGCCACAGATTCCACGGTCATTGGTAATCCAGTAATTGATGCAAATGCCACAGCTCTTGTTAGCGCACCCTCTAGTTCGCGGATATTTGAGGTGAAACGCGCAGCTAAATACTGAATTAATTCCCGCGGCAAGCTCATCTGTTCTTGCTCTGCTTTTTTGTGTAATATCGCCATTCGAGTTTCAAGATCTGGCGTTTGAATATCTGCAATTAACCCCATTGAAAATCTTGATATTAATCGTTCTTGAAGGCGTTGAATTTGGCTTGGTGGGCGATCACTAGCAATAACTATCTGCCGGCCTGCTTCATGTAAAGCATTGAAGGTATGAAAGAATTCTTCTTGAGTATATTCCTTACCTTCTATAAATTGGATGTCATCAACTAAGATTAAGTCGCAAGCTCGATATCTATCTCGAAATGCCTGCATTCCATCTTTACGGATCGCAAGAATTAAATCGTTTGTAAATGTTTCTGTTGAAACATAAAATACTCGGGCAGCGGGATCGATCTCAACTCTGTAATGGCCGATGGCTTGCATTAGATGGGTTTTACCAAGCCCCACCCCACCACAAAGAAAAAGAGGATTAAATTCACGCCCTGGTGATTCGGCTACAGCTAGAGCAGCGGCATGGGCCATCCGACTATTGGGGCCCACCACAAAACGTTGAAAGCTGTAGCGAGGATTTAAGTTTGCTTTTAAGCGAGTTGCGGGCGTTGCAACAGCTATTGGCGGCTGGTTTTGCGTTGCAACCTCCAGTTCTTTGTAATTAGTTGCAGGTAAGGGTGACCCGCCGGGATCATTGGCGCTGGTAACGATCACCTGCATCGCCCTACCGCTATGGGCGCTTGCTAATTCGGTTATTAGGTTTAGGTAGTTGCGTTGCAACCAACCAGAGGCAAAAGGGTTTGGCGCTTCAATTCGTAAGGTGTCGCCACTAACCGCAAGGCAACGCACCGGACGAATCCAGGTTTCAAAGGTTGGTTTACTGAGATTTTCTTGCAGTTCCTTCTGCACTACTTCCCATAAATCCAGTTCTGTTAAAGGTATGGCTGTCACTTGGCGAAAACCGATCCAACCAGTACCGAATGCCGAATATAGGGGCAGCCGGCAGCTTCTACCGCTTAGCGCGATACTTCGTTTATGTA
>VFLB01000236.1 GCA_009914645.1 Synechococcaceae bacterium Bin_79_3 | reverse complement strand
TTTTTGCCGGCCTCCACGCCAGGCTGATGGTATGCATTAACGTCTACCAGCTCTCCGTAAAGACCCACTGCTCTTTCAAACAGTGCAACTAAAACACCAAGATTCTTGGGGTTAAATTTTTCAAGTGTAATTGTTATACTCTGCCTGCCGCCTTCTGAAAGTGCAGCCCTAGTTCCTTGTAAAAAACCATCTAAAAAATCTCCAGGGAAAGAATCCTCAAGCATGGGAATATCAGTTGGATCTTCTAATACTTCAATAAAAGTGGCAAAGAAATTATCAATTCCATCTCGCAACTGCTGCACATAGGCGTGTTGATCAGTTGAACCCTTATTACCGTAAACAGCAATTCCCTGGTGCACTACCCCACCTTGGCGATCTAGGCGTTTACCAAGAGATTCCATTACTAATTGCTGCAGATACCTACTAAATACCTCCAAGCGATCGCGATAGGGGAGCACCACCATGTCGCGTTTACCCTTGCCTTCCCCTGCCACATACCAACTGGCAGCCATAAGTGCAGCAGGGTTTTTAAGCAGAATTGGAATCCTTGTTAAAGCGTCCATTTCAGCTGCACCTGCAAGAAAAGCACTGCTATCGATACCAGCCAAAATTGCAGGCAAAATGCCAACTGCACTGGTAATGGATGTGCGTCCGCCAACCCAATCAAACATGTCAAAGCGGTTTAACCATTTTTGAGCAGCTGCCTCTTGATCTAACTTGCTGCTATCCATGGTGATTGCCACAGCCTGGCCACTCCAGTTGCAACCATGCATTTCGAAACGGTGGCGGGCTTGCACCATGCCGATATGCGGTTCTGGTGTGCCGCCTGATTTGCTAACCACTACCACCAGAGTTGTTTGAAGCTCCTCGCCGATTGCATTAAACAAACGGCTCATTCCATCTGGATCAACGTTATCTAAGAAATGAAATGGCAAGCCCTTGCCATGCTCCTGAAGGGCTCTAATCATCAACACAGGCCCCAATCCGGAGCCACCGATGCCAATCCAAAGCACATTGGTGAAACAGCTGCCATTAGGAGCTTTTATTTTTCCTTCTAGCAATTCAGCGCCAAAGCGCTGCATGCGCTCAATTTCAGAATTAATGTGGGTTGTTGTTGCAGCATTTGGCGCTAAAGCTGCATTACGCAACCAGTAATGGCCCACCTGGCGATTTTCATCCTTATTTGCAATTGCACCTGCCTCTAAGGCATTCATCGCCTCAAACGCCTTGCTGAAGGGCTGCTCAAGCTGATCTAACTGCTTTTTATTAAGCTGCATCCGGCTTACGTCTAGCCACATGCCGAGGGCTTCGTTGTGCCAAAGCAAAGAACAAAATCGCTGCCACTGCCCAGCTACATCTGTGATATCAAGATCAGGAAGGGAGCCAGCTCCGCTCGTAGTACCCATCTGATGCCCAAAAAGATCTGCACTACAGGTTATGCAGCTTTGGAGGAGAAGGGGTTATGACAAGGCAAGGGCTTAAGCATTTGAACTACTGGCACCTCTGAATAGAGCACCAAAAAAATGCGCTTAATATAAACACACAGGCACTTGTAAGATCCAAAAAACAGCTCTGCCACTTACACAATGCTTGAGAGCCACTGCTCTAGCTGGATTTGGCTTGGCTTTAAATTTTTTCATAACCGGATCAACTCAGCAAGAAGAGTTAGCAGCTAATACACCTTTACTGCTTCCACTGATCAGCGAAAGCGCACGGCCAGATCCTTCGGATTTCAGTGCAGCCGAATTGCAGCAATTGCAACGCAGGTTTGGTGTACATGGCCCCCAAACGCCTATAGCTCAACTATTTACAGCGGGACTTGATCATTGGATCCCTTTGCGCAGCCATACCCTTACTCGATTGGAAGCACTGATGCCTCTCATAAAACAAGAAGCAAAAAATCGGAGCTTAAATCCAATGCTTTTAACTGCAATCCTCTACGACGAAATGCAGCATGCAAAACCTGGTGAAGATTCAGCATTTGCGATTCAATCAGGCCTTTTCCAAACTCACGGAGTGGCTCAGCTCGGGATTGAAGAATTGATTCATCAAGGGTTGCTTCCAAAACAACCGAGCCCCAGCCAAGTGGCATGGGCACAGCAAGAGCTTCTCAATCCAGAACGTAATGTATCAATTCTGGCTGGAAAAATGCAGCGTTTAATAGTAGCCCTAACAGGCACAACAAAAGCCAATTTAAACGCAAGCACTAGCTATAGAGACGCACATCTAATGGCAACACTTGCATATCTACATAATGGAAAACTTGATTATCCAACCCG
>VFLB01000173.1 GCA_009914645.1 Synechococcaceae bacterium Bin_79_3 | reverse complement strand
GGGCCCTAGCCGTAGCACTGGTTGTGCTGGCAATCGGCTGCAAACTAATCTGCGGCTTTGGCATTAACCAAAAAGATCAAGCTGCTGGGATTGATCGCTGGGTAGTGGTATTTGGTTTGATTCCACGCGGCTTACCAGGCTTGATATTTGCTACCACTGCCCTTGCAAATGAAGTAATTAGCCCAGCTCAATTCTCAGCTCTTGTATTAATGGTGAGCTTCACAACAGTGGTTGGATTACTGCTTTTAAACCGCCGTTTATTAATACCCACTGCCAGCTAAGCCAAAGCATCTATGGCCTGCTCCAAAGCCGCATAACAACGCTGAAGCTGGGAATCACTAATGCCGAGAGGCGGCAACAAATACACCACATTGCCGAGGGGGCGCAAATACACCCCTAGCTCTAGGCAATGCCGTTGGATCTGTTTGCCCACTGGGTTGAGATAGCTGTTTTCACCTGCATTCACTTCAAAGGCCGCCATGCTGCCCAAGCAACGGGGTTGCCGCACTAAAGGGTTAAGGCTGAGCTGTGTCAATAAAGGGATATGCCGCTCTTCAAAACCACTAAACCGCTCGGGGTTTTGCTGCAGCAAATCAAGGCTTGCCAAGGCAGCGGCGCAACCCAAAGGATTAGCCGTAAAGCTATGGCCATGGAAAAAAGTATCGGCTGGCCGTTCACTAATAAATCCTTGGTAAAGCCGTTCACTCGCCATCGTTACTCCCATGGGCATAAAACCACCTGTGAGCCCCTTCGAGAGAGCCATCAGATCAGGTTTTACGCCCGCTTTTTCGCAGGCGAATAGTGCTCCGGTACGGCCAAAACCAGTAAAAACCTCATCGGCAATCAGCAGCGCTCCAGAGCCCTGCACCCTTTCTGCCACTGCTCTTAGGAACCCTGGACGCACCTGGCGCATACCGCTAGCCCCCTGAAGCAAAGGTTCGAAAATCACCGCTGCAGTTGGTGTTTCCAACGCCAACTCCAACTGGCTTAAGGCATGCTGCTCCCGCAAATCCACACTGTTATCGCCCCAATGGCAATGGGGCCAGCCAACCCTTGCCACATTAAAAAGCAGTGGTTCATAGGCTTCAGTGAATAAAGAGCGATCACCTAAAGCCATAGCTCCGAAGGTGTCGCCGTGATAAGCACCTTCAAAAGCAATGAGCTGACGCCTCTCACTGCCTTGATTCCTCCACCATTGCCAGGCGATCTTTAAGGCCACCTCTACCGCAGTGGAGCCGTTATCAGAAAAGAAGAGCCGATCCAAGCCGGTAAGCGCGCTTAATTTTGTTGCCAAATCTTCAGCCGGTTCATGGCTGAAATTGGCAAAAATCACCTGCTCCAGCACCACAGCCTGGCGGGAAATTGCTGCGGCAATGCTGGGTTCAGCGTGGCCATGCAGTGTTACCCACCAACTACTAATCGCATCGATTAGCACCCTGCCATCATCAAGCTCCAGTTCACTACCTTTGGCGCAACGCACCCGCATTGGCATTGGGCTCGAAACCACCTGGGTAGTGGGATGCCATAAATGGGGATGCCATCCAGTTGTTAAAGCCAAATTAGCTATGTGATTCTCCCTTAAGGCGCCACTGCCGCCAAATTTTTTCTAGCTCTAAATATAAAAAGAAAATCAGGCTAAATCCAACACAAATTAGTAGGTCGTGCCCCTTTAAAGCTGTGGTGCCAAAGAAGTTTGAAAGCCAAGGCACATAAAGCAGCAATAACTGCAGGCCAGAGGTGAGCAGCACTGCCCAGATCAGCCACGGGTTTGAAAAGGGTGCCACTTGAATTAAAGGTAAATCGCTGCGGGCCGATAGGGCATGACCCATCTGCGCTAGGCAAAGGGTGGTGAATACCATTGTTTGCCAAGGGGCATTAGTTCGAGACGCGTAAAACATTAAAGCGATCACAATCAACGCAAATATCACGCCAACTCGCAGAATGTAACGACCAATGCCGCGGGCAAAGATTGATTCGCCAGGTTCAGCTGGGGCCCTATCCATCAAACCTTTTTCGCCGGGTTCAAGGGCTAATGCCAAGGCCGGAACTCCATCTGTAACCAAATTCATCCATAGGATTTGTAAAGGCGTTAAGGGCACACCCACCAAGCCCAGCAAAGGCGCTGATGCGATTGTAATTAATTCGCCTACATTGCTGCCTAAAATATATTTAACAAATCGACGAATATTTGCGTAAACCAATCTTCCCTCTTCTACAGCATTAACAATAGTGGCAAAATTATCGTCTAATAACACCATATCAGCAGCTTCTTTGCTCACTTCAGTTCCTGTGATCCCCATGGCTACGCCGATATGAGCCTGCTTTAAAGCTGGAGCATCGTTAACACCATCCCCAGTCATGGCTACCACCTGCCCCCTTGCCTGCAGCGCCTTCACAATGCGCAACTTCTGCTCAGGCGGAACCCTTGCATAAACGCTGTTCTGCATTACCACCTCCTGCAGGCGCGCATCATCAAAGCCTTCCAATTCACGGCCGAGCACCACCTCAGCATCTAGATCGCATAAACCAATACCAGCGCCAATCGCTTTTGCCGTAAGCGGGTGATCGCCGGTAATCATTACCGGGCGAATACCGGCTTGGCGGCAGGTGGCAATCGCCTTGATAACCTCTGGCCGGGCTGGATCCAGCTGAGCCATTAAACCTAAAAGCACCTGATCATCTAATTCATGGTTTGGGCTTTCGTGGTGGGGAGCGCAAGCAAAAGCCAGCACTCTTAAACCTGCCGCCGCAAGACCCTGAGCTTGATCCAGCCACCACTGCTGTTGATCTGCTGAAAGGTCCACAACACCAGAAGCATCAATCCAGCGCTTGCAATTGCCAATAATCACCTCAGGTGCTCCCTTGCTGATCAAGAGCCGAGTGGAACCATTTGCTATTGAGCCAAGGGGGGCTTGCAATTCACCGCTTGGGTCTTGCAACCACACAGCCATCAGCTGACGCTCTGAACTAAATGGAATTTCGGCAACACGCTTGAACTTGCTGCGAATGGCAAAAGCATCGATGCCAGCTTTTGCTGCCACAACAACAAGAGCCCCTTCAGTGGGATCGCCAAGGATCTCCCAATTCTTTGCGGCATCTTGTTTTAGTTCGGCATCACTACACAACACACCCGCATGCAACAACAACTGCCTTGCCTCAGAGCTACAGCCGGGGGAGGAATTTTGAGGTGGAGTGAGCAGCTTGCTGGTGAGCATGCCGCTGGGGGAGTAACCCTCGCCAGTAACAGCAACGCTTTCAGTGCCAATTCGCAATTCCTGCACCACTTGGCGGTTTTGGGTAAGGGTGCCGGTTTTATCGGAGCAAATAACCGTTACTGAACCGAGGGCCTCCACCGCTGGCAAACGCCGAATCAAAGCGGCCCTCTTAACCATGCGTTGAGTGCCAATAGCGAGGGTAACGGTGATAACAGCAGGTAGGCCTTCAGGCACAATCGCCACTGCCATAGATAAAGACACCTCAAGCAAGTTCAGAAGGTCTTGCCCCAGCAGGGCACCCAGGAGCATCACCAGCCCTACAAGAGCCAATGCGCCGATTACCAATACCCTTGCAAGGCCATCAAGGCGTTGCTGCAACGGGGTGCTCTCTCCCCCTGCAGTGTTAATCAACTCAGCAATTTGGCCTAATTCGGTGGCCATGGCAGTGGCTGTTACCAGCGCTACTCCACGGCCTCGTACAACTTCAGTGCCCTGAAAAAGACAATTAGTGCGCTCAAGTACAGGAGTAGAGATATCAAGTAGCAAGTTGGAATTTTTAAATACCGTCTCCGCTTCACCGGTAAGGGCCGATTCCCTTAGGCCAAGTTCAGCCACCTCAATTAGCCGCGCGTCAGCTGGAACGCGATCACCAGCTTCAAGGCGTATTACATCTCCGACAACAAGTTCTTCACTACTTATACGCTGCCAATCAGCATCACGTTTCACCTGCACCATCGGTTGGGCCATGTTTCGCAAGGCAAGCAAAGCCTGTTGGGCTTTACTTTCCTGCAGATAACCAAGCAAACCGTTTAAGCCAACGATCACCAAAATTGCAATCGCATCTTTAGGGAACACTTCCTTGTGGAGGGCTACCGCCGCAGATACCGCTGCCACCGCAAGCAGCATCAGCAGCATCACGTTGCTGAATTGATCCCAAAGAATTTTCCAGGTGCTGCGACCCTGTGACAACTCCAAACGGTTTGGGCCTGCTGCAGCAAGCCGGCGCGCCGCCTCAACCCGGCTTAAACCGGTAGGGAAGCTTGCCAATTCCTGCAAACACTGCTCTGAAGTGAGGCTGTGGGAGTGAATACCTTGAGGGCGAGTCAAATTGGTAGGAGGAATTTTTAGAAGTTTAGAGCTAGGTTGTGCTGCATGGATAGAACATTGATCACAAACAGTGTTGCCGCTTTCCAGCACCGGCGTGAGCGGCTCACGGTGCCACAATTCACAGTTTTAACAGGGGTGCTAGTAATCATTGTGGGTACTTTTTTACTTTCATCACCCCTATGTTCAAGTGAATCTGTGGGTCTCTGGGAAGCTTTATTTACTGTTACTTCTGCGATTACAGTTACAGGCTTATCAATAATTGTTGTAGATCAAGATCTAACAATTATGGGGCAAATTGTGCTAAGTGGATTGATTTTAGTTGGCGGCCTTGGGTTGATGGCAATTACAACATTTTTACAAGGTTTTGTGCAAGGGCGTTCAGGCCTGCGGCATCGCCTAGATAAAGGCCGTGCCCTTGATGAATTTGGCGTTGGCGGTATAGGTCCCACTTTTCAAGGAATTTTGATATGCGCCGCTTGGG
>VFLB01000324.1 GCA_009914645.1 Synechococcaceae bacterium Bin_79_3 | reverse complement strand
TCCCTCAGCATTAGCCAGGACACTTTGCCGCGTATTTCATCCCACCAGCAGTCTGGCTACCGCTTGCGGCCTGCAAAGCCTGATCAATTCAGTTGGGCCTTCAAGGGTATTGATGGCATGGTTGCTTGGGGCTCTTCTAAAGCTTGCAGGTATTAAGGGTGGTTTTTATCGATTAGCAGGCCCCCAGGCGCGGTTAATCGACGACGTAACTGGATCTACCCCTCCTTACGACCAAACAATTGTGATGGGTCCTGAGGATCCCGAAAAAGTGGTGCAGCTAATGGCTGCAGCCTTGGGCCATGGCGTGGCTGTAGTGGATGTGAATGATCTGGGCCGCGTAAAAATATTGGCCGCCAGCAGGGGGTGCGATCTCAAGTTGCTCGAACGAGCCCTGAAGCCAAATCCAGCTGGCAATGCCAATGAACGCACGCCATTAGTGGTTGTTAGGCCCCGATCCTGAGCACAGCTAGATAAAGTTCCGCAATATGGGCTAAGCCATGGAGTCTCAACTGCAGCACCAAAACCTGCAGGTTGAGCTCTTGCAGCTGAGCCACCTTGCTGAGCTGCAAAGACCGGAACTGCAATATCTAGCAACTCAACTGCAGAAATTAGTTTTTTTAAGACCAATTTCCGCTCTTAAACCGTGGCTTGCCCCATCAAGTTCACCTGCACCCTTGGCCCTTGTTGCTGTTAGCGATGCTGGGAGATGTGTTGGATTGTTGCTAGCTGAACCCTGCAATCGCAGAGGAAGTTGCTGGCGCCTTGAGGTATTGGAAAGTTGGGGTGATGCAGTATCTCCGTTAGATGTAGCCAGCTGTCTTTTAAAAGCGGCTTTAGAGCAAGCTCCGGGTGCCATGGCCTGGGTTGCAAGGGCTGCCAGCAACGCTGAACAAACCTTGGCCGCTCTAAGGGAACAGGGTTTTCAAATCCTCCAACATCAACAGGCATGGCTGCTTAAGTCGCTAAAGAAACTAAAAGCGGTTGAGGTATTGCCAGAGCCCTTTCAGTTTCAGCCCCTAAGCCGGGCCAGTGCAGTGTTGCTATTGCAGCTTGAACTGGCAGCAACACCAAGCCACTTGCGCCAAATGCAAGATCTGCGCAGCGAAGATCTTTTGGCTGATTCCCAAGTGGATTCCCTTTTGTTGGTAGATCTTCAACGCCACCAAGCGGTGGCTGGAGCAAGGCTGCTTAGGCGCCGCCATAGGGGGCCCACTGAAATCGAATTAAGCCTTCATCCCGGCTGGAAACACCTTCTAGGAGACATCCTTGGCTTGTTGCTCACTAACGCTGCGGATAAACACCTGCCTGCCTTAATTCGCTGCGACATTAGTAATTGTGAAGGTAATGAATGGCTTGCTCAACAAGGAGCCCTACAAATCCAAGAAGAGCTTGTGCTCGCCCGTAGCCTTTGGCGCCGCCATGAATTGGTGCCCCCCCCAGGGCTTGCTAGCCGCACCATCGAACGCTTGGTGGGGCAATGGCAACCAAGGCAAAGGCCTGTTCCAGAAGCAATGCGTTGGCGTTGAAGCAGCCACCCCAGCCCCGTTCAGTTCTGGCAATCGATGTGGGAAAAAAACGCATCGGTATAGCTGGATGCGATCCCCTTGGGCTAACGATTTCGCCATTACCTGCAATTGCCCGTGGAATTTTCTCTCAAGATCTGCTTATTTTTAAACCCATGGTGCTGCAACGCCGCTGCGAAGCAATAATCGTTGGAATTCCCCTAGATCAAGCCCAACAACCAACCCCCCAAGCTGAATATTGCAGGCGTTACGGCAACCAATTAGCACGAGCGTTAGCACTGCCCCTCGCTTGGGTTAATGAACATTGCAGCAGCTGGTGTGCAGCTGAAAGTCTGCAGCTTCATGGCGATCGCAGCGGAGCTTTAGATAGTGCCGCTGCGGCCTTGTTGCTAGAGCAATGGCTGCAGGAAGGACCTGAACCGGTCTATGCGGCGGCCATTAGTGACAGCACAGCAGCGAGCCTTGAGGGATCCTGATGTAGTTACCACAGATACGATGAGCGAAACCTCCTCTCTTTCGGGATCCAGTGATGTGCCCACAATTGTGGTGCGCGATGGCAAGGGCAAAGAACTGCTTTGTTTCTTAGAACAACTGATCCCCCTTGACGGCCACGACTACGCCTTGCTCACACCAGTGGACACCCCCGTTTGCTTATTTCGGCTTAGCGACGATGAAGAGCCAGAACTGCTGGAAGGTTTAGATGCCAGTGAGCCAATACTCTCAACCGCTGAAGTGGTGCTCCAGGAACATGAACTTTCTTTGGTGCGTTCTGCTGTAACCCTCACCGTTGCAGGAGAGCTTGAAGAACCAGATCCAGACGACTTCGACGACGAAGATGCCGATGGTGATGATGATGATGCAGAAACCTACGAATTATTAGTAAGTTTCATGGTGGCAGAAGAGGAATACGGCTTATATATCCCCCTTGATCCCTTCTTTGTGGTGGCCCGCATGGAAGATGGGTTTGCACTTTTGGTGGAAGGTGAAGAGTTCGAGCGGGTACAGCCACGCATCGAAGCTGAATTGGAGGAGCGGGAGTCTGAGGATTGAACCTGCGTGATTTGCTAGAACCCAATTGGGTGGCCAAGGGCAGTGTTTGTGATTTGCCCTTGGAGGTATTCGCCGATCTAAACATCAAGGCCTTAGTGCTTGATGTGGATTGCACTTTGCTGCCTCAACACAGCCAAGAAATCCCGGCAGATGTATTGGTATGGCTCAACAAAGCGCGTCATCAATGGCGTTTGCACCTATTCAGTAATAATCCAAACCGCCGCAGAATTGAATCAATTGCTAATGCCTTTGATCTGCCTTTTACCGCAGGAGCAGGCAAACCAAGACGCGGCCCTCTAAGGCTTGTGCTTAATCAATTGAAATTGCCTGCTGCTCAAGTTGCCCTTATTGGTGATCGAGTTTTCACAGACGTGCTTGCAGGAAACCGTCTGGGGCTATTCACAGTTCTGGTGCATGCCGTTGGCAGTGATGGTAAACCGAGCAATAAAAACACTTTGCAGCGCAGCGAACGCACATTGGCACGCTGGCTGGGGGCCAGGATGGATCAGGGTTTGCCGCACTAATGAGTCGCACCTTGGTGGTGAAAGTGGGCACCAGTTTGTTACGGGGCAATAAAGGGCTCAGCACAGCTCAGTTCATCGCAGGATTAGCCGCAAGCCTGAGTGCTGAACGAGCAAAAGGGCATGGTGTTGCCCT
>VFLB01000066.1 GCA_009914645.1 Synechococcaceae bacterium Bin_79_3 | reverse complement strand
CTTCAAAAATTACCCCCACAACCCCTAAAGGAACGCTTACTCGCTCCAAAACCAAACCAGAATCAAGTTCACGATGCATTTGGCGGCAGCCGAGAGGGTCTGCCAGTTGCGCTAGTTGCCTCACCCCAGCAATTGCCCCGTCAAGCTTCGCTTCATCAAGTTTTAACCTTGCTTCAAGGGCTGAAGCCAACTCACTTTTTACTGCTAATTCCAAATCTGCTTGATTTGCAGCGAGGATTAATTCGCGATGCTTGTTTAATGATTCAGCCATGGCGAGCAAGGCTTGGCTTCGTTCAGCGTTGCTGCATTGTGCAAGATTTAAAGCATGGCGCCTCAAGCTTGTTGCCCTAGCAGTTAGTTCGGGGCTTGGGTTTGGCACAGGGTTTGCTACAGCGGCAGACATAACTTTTAGAAGGAGCTCGTTTATGCAAATATCATCCCTGCAAAGAGCCCCCAAGTTGCTCAAGTGCAAGCCGCGCAGCCCCTAGACGGCCCGCCCCGTTGCCAAGCGCTGCGGCCATTATTTCAAGGCCTTGCCGGCTTGGAGCTAACACGCGCTTTTCAACCTCCGCCCGTAGAGCTGGTGCGAAATAGGGAAAGGCAGCACTAAGGCCACCACCCAAAAGAAAGCGTTGCGGGGTAAAGCAGTAGATCAATGAACTAACGCCACAACCCAATAAAATCCCATAGCTTTCCCAAGCGGCTAAAGCAACATGATCTCCTGATGCAGCCCGTTGAGATAGCTCCAACGGACTGCAACCTGCTGCAGTAGTAAGAGCAGAAATGCTGCAAAAGCTCTCCAAAGAACCGTTGTTACCGCTGTTGCAGGCTGGTCCATGGGGATCAATTCCAACTAAACCAGGCTCAACCGCTGCTCCATTGCAACCCAAAAATAATTTCCCAGCAATGATCACTCCACCCCCAACACCTGTGCCCAAGGTGAGCAAAACAAGGTCTTGAAGGCCTTCACCTGCCCCCTTCCAATGCTCACCATAAACAGCGCAATTTCCGT
>VFLB01000277.1 GCA_009914645.1 Synechococcaceae bacterium Bin_79_3 | reverse complement strand
AGCTGGAGTTCAACTGCAAAACAAATTGGAACAACTTGAAGCTCGGCTATTACGCCTGAAATTGCGTGATCGCATTAAGCTCACACCTAATGAAAATGAATTGCAGCAACTCATTGGGCGAAGCGGCGATCCACTAGTTGCAAGAGTGGCCCAACGCTTATTAAGCCTTACTGAATCTGAGGACACTGAGAAGGCGGAACTCGCACTGCTCGCTCTGCGGGAACTGCATGGTGCTTGCGGCAAATTGAATTGAGATGAGGATCACCGGCCTAAAGCTCAGTAATTACCGTTTGCATCGTGAGCTTTCGCTGGAATTTGGTTTAGGGATAACGGTACTAGAAGGTGCAAATGAAACAGGCAAAAGCACCTTGGTTGAGGCCCTCCATCGAGCTTTATTTCTCCCCAGCCGCAGCTCTGGAGGCCTGCTTGATGAGATGCGCCCCCAGCCCGGCGGAGGTGATCCCGAGCTAACGCTGAGATTTGAGGCTGAAGGCATCAGCTTCACTTTGCATAAACGATTTGCTGGATCAAGGGGCAGCAGCAGCTTAATTAGCTCCATTGGTAGCTCTTGGCAAGGGGATAAAGCAGAGGAGCGCCTGGCTGAATTGGTGGGGGCGGGCCCCGTACAACGGGCCCGCCAAGGGGAACAGATGAAAGAAAGGTGGGGCCACCTCTGGGTTTGGCAAGGAAATGCAGGACTTAACCCCCTCGACCTTGGTGCTAACGCCATCGATCAAGCTCGCTTATTGGAGCAATTGCAGATCTCTGGTCAGCTTGGGGTTCAGTCTCAAGTTGATCGCCGCGTTGTTGAACTCGTGCAACAACGCTGGAGCTCTTCGCATACTGAAAAGGGACGAATCGGTCGTGCTGGCTCAGCCTTAGCAGAAGCACAACAGGCAGAAGAAATTGCCAAACAACAATTGCAGAACCTCAATAAACAATTACTAGATCAAAAACAAGCAGAATCCGATCAGCAACTAGCTAAATCAAAATTAGACGAATTGGATCGTGTAATACCTTTGTTGAAATTGTTAGAACCGCTTCAACTGCAGAGACAAGAGATACAAAAAGATCTTAATTCGTTAGTTGAAATAAAACAAAAACTAGTTGAATTAGCTCAGAGCTCCATGAATTTAAAAAATGAACTTAAGCCAGAGCTCGCCTTAATTAAAGAACTTAAATCTAAATACTTAATGTTGAAACAGCGCAGATTATATGCAAATCAACAACTTGAACTAGCGCTGAAAGAGGCCGAACAATTGCAGCAGGCAATTAAAGTATTAAGCTTGCAAAAGCGCCTAAAGGAGCAGGAGATTAAATCCCGGAAAATATTTGAATTAGATAATTATCTACAACAGATGCCTCAAATAACATTGGAGAATATTGAATTATTACGTTGGCAGCAACAGCAGTTACAAATAACCGAAATTACAATGAAATCCTTCTCAACAAAGCTGGAATTACTACAAGCTGACTCTGAGGTGTTGCTAAATGGAGAACCGTTATCACCAGGTTCCACATATTCCTTAAGCGTATCGAGCTTACTGCAAACCCCTAGTTTTAAATTACGGCTCGAGCCAGGTGCTGGAGGCAGGGTTGAAGAGGCTGAAACCAAGGGACAGGAACTTAAAATACAAATAGATGCCGAACTGGAACGGCTTGGGGTAATTGATGTGGAGGCAGCAATGCGCCTAGAAAGGAAACGCAGCGAGATAGAAAATGAAAGAAAACGCTTAATGGAAGAGAATAGTAATGAAGATGCACAACTAATAAAGTTTACGCTACAACAATTACCAAAATGTGAAATTAATAATGCTTCCCTTGAGGATATGAAGAAAAAACTAGATTTGCTTTTACCGGTGGGTCGAGAACGGCGGCTTGAGTTTAATAGGCTTGATCAACAGCTCAGTCAAGTCCAGACAGAGCTAGATGATCGATCCAATGGCTTGAATACCAAGCAGCAACAACTATTGCTAGTTGAAACTTTATTGAAGGATTTGATGCTTCGCCATGGAGATAATAAGCAAATAGATGAGCAACTAAGTGTAACTAAAAAAGCAGAAGCTGAATTAGATAGTAAGCGGAAAGGATTTGAAGCGCAACTTCAAAACTTTAAACCTAATAACCTGCTTGTAAATATTGAATCGGCTCAAAAACAGAGGGAAGAGCTCTTGCAGCAACTTGCTGCGTTGGGAGTTTTATTAAGGAATGATGGCATTAACGATCGTTTTGCGTTGCTGGATCAATTGGAAGCAGCTTTAGAAAATAGCAGCACAGAAAGAATAAGGCTTGAAAAAGATGCATTAATGTTGGATTTACTTAGGCAGCTATTACAAGATGAACAAACAGCAATGGCTCTGCAATATACCGCTCCAGTGATAAAGCGGTTAGATGATTATCTAAATTGCTGCTGCAAAAATACAACGCGCAGCAGTATTGAATATCAGAGTACAAAGGGTTTTTTAAATTTAAAATGGCAAAGAGGTGCTACGGGTGTTGCTTGGCCGTTTTCTGTTCTTAGTGGTGGTAGCAAAGAATTACTAGCTGCTGCCCTGAGACTGTCCATGGCTGAGGTATTGGCAGGTGCATATAACGGCTGCTTGCCACTTGTATTTGATGATGCTTTTAGTAATGTGGATCCAAGCCGATGGGACGGTCTTTCGGCCTTGTTATGCAGGGGCGAAGAACAAGGATTGCAACTTTTAGTATTTAGCTGTGATCCTAACTTTGCGGCCTCACTTATTGCAAAAAATAGGATTAAATTAACTACTCAAGGATGATTTCTAGGTGGCAAACCATCTCCAATGCGGAGCAGTTTTACCCATCGCTTTATTTGTTGACCAATGCCAAATATTATAAACGCTATTAATAAAAGACTACCTTTTAGAAGCAAAGTTTTAGAGCTGAATGCAGCAACTATTAAACCAATTACCATCCATGGGCTTATAGTATCAATAAACTCAAGTCGTTTTAGTGCAGTGCTGCAGCTTGCGCATGATTTGGTATGTGAGTTGTAGCGATCTAGCAATTCCTCACGTGATAATTCAGCTGCTAAAATAGTATTTGGAAACGCTAAGCCGGCATAGGTGTTAATCCAGCGATGGAATGCAATTACATATTTATCAGCACTGGTTGGTAGGTAGCAAGCCTTCGCTAAAGCAGACGAACCTCCAGCTGCATTAATGTTACGTTCCTGATGATGTAGGAATATTTGATCATCTTCTAAAACTAAATTATTTCCAATATGTTGCAGCCACATTGGCCGCAATGCTAAGAGTTTTGCTGTTATTGGTTTGTCAAACTTAAATGGAAAACGAGCAAATAAACGACAATTTCCAGCTGTGGTGGGGGTGGCATAAACCACTGTGAGGATACGAGCAAAACCTTTAGCGGTTAAATCGTGCCACATTAATGCTGGTGCTTGGAATGTGGTGTGTTGCGGCCCTAAACTGCCTTTTCGAGGCCCCTCTTGCCATAAACCAACAAATCCCTGCGGCCCTTCATCTAAAACTTCAAGTTCAACAGGTCCGGCATTTGTTCGCTTGCCAACTGTGGCGTGATGGGTAAAGGGGACATGGCTCACATCCAATACATTTTCAAGCAGAGTAATACTGTCGTAAGGAAGATCTCTAAATGTATCTTGCAAAAACCAATCAGGTTCATCAAGCACAGGAACTAAAGGAATTGTTTGATTGGAGGCCTGATTTGAATCGCCACTAAAAACAAACAGCAACCCTTGGCCAGTGCCAGTGGCAAATTCTCTACAGTTTGCCCTCACACTGCTTGGAAGCTTTGATGAACTTTGGGGCAGATTTACACAGTCCCCTCTGCCGTTAAAACTCCAACCATGATATGGACATTCCAATTCACCATTTGCGTTTATGCGCCCTTCAGATAAGGAGGCAAGACGATGGGGGCAGCGATCGCTGAATGCTTTCCATAAGCCCTCTTGGCGATCAAACCAGAGCACCAATGGTTCAGCTAATAGGATAAAACGACTTGGTTTTTGAGGATTTAAATCTCGCAAAAATGCCACTGGATACCATTGATCTCGCCAGAGATTTTTTTGAGGGAGTTCTGTCATAGCGGAGGCATTAACTCGTGAGGTTTTAGATCTGTTCTCCTAATTAAAGCGAACATGGTGCCGTTACTGCCGCGGCACAACCGCAAATCATCACTGAGATGGGTTATGTCTAGCCAAGCCGGAAAATTTTGATTAATGCCAGCAAGTAGCTGTGGCCTAAAGGGTGCAAGTTGTGGACCAATCCAGCCACCTTTAATAAAACGCACACCAACTCGGCTTGGCGCCTCAATTTGCAGTTCTGCTAATACTGATATTCCGCCAAGCTGGCCAAAAGGTCCTGGTAGCCTCAAAAGGTTCATTGCTCGCCCTTCGCTAGGTAATAAAATTTGAAGATTTTCAAACCAGGGCTGCACCTGCAGGTAAGGCAGGCTGCTACTGCTCCAACGCAATTCCCAGACCGCTTCTAACTGATCAACTTGAAGATCTAGATTACAAGGCTGATCTTGTTCCAATTGCGTAAATATTGGTAATACTGTTGAAGTAATAGCTTTGCCGCACTTCAATATTTCTACAAGGGAAGAACCATTAAATTGGGCCATCTAAAATCAATCCTCATCCATAAAATTAGCTTCTGATTCAAGAGCATTTAATTGAGCATCTAAAAGTTTGCCCTGTTTATCGCTTCCTAGCTTTGCTGCCTCCAGCATCCTTTCGGCGATAATTAATTTGCCAGCTGCATCACGGATGCCCTCCTGCGCTGCTTGATAATCCACTCTCTGTCTTGCAGTTGCAGCACTTAGATTTAAGTGGGTAGCAAGGCGACCGCAGGTTGTCATAAAAGCTTGATCTCTAATTCCAGCCATCGCTTTGCCTAAATCATGGATGAATCTCTAAATAGAGTAGTTGAACCAGAGCTGATGAATGGAATCGAGCAGGCAGAGGCATACGCGGCTGCGGATTTCAGCTCAGCTGATTCAAGCTTAATGAGTTGGGTGGCGCAAGAATTTCCAGAAGGAATTGGCCCGCTACTAATTGATCTAGGTTGCGGACCTGGAAATATTAGCGAGCTGGCTGCAAAACAATGGCCTAAATTAATTGTAAAAGGTGTTGATGGCGCAGAACAAATGATTGCTCTTGCTAATATACGGAAAAAGTTGCT
>VFLB01000198.1 GCA_009914645.1 Synechococcaceae bacterium Bin_79_3 | reverse complement strand
TGGGCACCAGTTTGTTACGGGGCAATAAAGGGCTCAGCACAGCTCAGTTCATCGCAGGATTAGCCGCAAGCCTGAGTGCTGAACGAGCAAAAGGGCATGGTGTTGCCCTCGTAACCAGTGGTGCTGTAGGACTCGGCTGCCAAGAGCTGGGGCTAAAAACAAGACCCAAACTCGTTGAGGAATTACAAGCAGCGGCAGCGATCGGTCAAGGTCAACTGATGGGGCTTTATGCCCATGCTTTCAGAAGCCACGCTCAAACCGTGGCCCAGGTGTTAATAACCCGTGGCGATCTGGCTTCAAGGCGTCGTTTTCTAAGTGCTAGCCGCACCCTTCAGCAACTTCTTAGTTGGAATGTGGTGCCGATTATTAATGAAAATGACACCCTGGCCACTGAAGAGCTGCGTTTTGGAGATAACGACACCCTTTCAGCCCTAGTGGCCGTAGCGCTACAAGCTGACGAATTAATTTTATTAACAGATGTGGATCGTCTTTATTCCAGCGATCCGCGCCAAAACAATGGGGCAACACCAATCGATGAGGTGCAAAACCTTGCTCAACTAGATGCCCTTCAAACCGTCGCTGGCACTGGAAATGTATGGGGCACTGGGGGGATTACAACAAAATTGGCGGCAGCCCGTATTGCCACTGCTAGTGGCATCCAAGTGAGGTTGGCTGATGGACGTGATCCGCTTGTTTTATCCGAATTATTGGCTGGGCATTGCCATGGCACCCGTTTTTTAGCAAGCCTTTCACCCATACCTGATCGCAAACGTTGGCTAGCCCACGCCCCAGTGCCCCAGGGCGACCTACTGGTGGATGAAGGGGCAGGAAAAGCCTTGCTCGATAAGGGCGCTTCCCTATTGGCTATTGGAATTATCAAGGTTAATGGCGACTTTGAACGTCAAGCGCCGGTACGAATCCTTACTAGTGATGGCCTTGAATTGGGACGCGGCCTCTGTGCCTACGCCAGCAAAGAACTACGGCGCTGCCTTGGTTTGAGCTCTCATTTAGTGCAACAGTTTGAGCCCCAGTTGCCGGAGGTGGTGATTCATCGCGACCAACTGGTAATAACTGCCGTTTCAAGCATTAGCACTACGATCCCGGCCAAGCTCTGAGTTATTTAACTTGCCATGCAATTCAGCACATTGCTTACGCATCTCTCTGGGGGAGAAAATCAGCCGCTCTATCTAGGCGATGATCCCGAATTAAAGGCCGCAGCTGCCCTTGATCAAGCAAGCCAAGGGGACTTGAGTTTTCTTGAACCCGGCAATGCCCTATTGGCTGCATTGGCTGAAACAAGCGCATCCGCCCTGCTGCTGCCCCCGGATCCCGAGCTCCATGCAAAAGCAACGGAAAGGGGAATTGCTTGGATTTCACTGAAAAATCCAAGGCTTGGCTTTGCTGAGGCCTTAGAGCAGCTCTATCCCAAAAGTGCATTGCCCGGCGGGATTCATCCCACTGCTGTGGTTGATGCCAGTGCGGTGCTCGCTGAAGGAGTGCATGTGGGAGCCCTTGTGGTGATTGGTGCAAACAGCCGCATAGGGGCCGGCTGCATCTTGCATCCAGCCGTTGTGATCTATCCAGATGTAGAAATCGGCCCGCGCTGTGAACTGCATTCTCAAGCGGTGTTGCATCCAGGCAGCCGGCTTGCAGAAGGATGCGTTGTGCATTCCCATGCAGTTATCGGCAGTGAGGGGTTTGGCTTCGTACCCACCGCCAGCGGCTGGCGCAAAATGCCTCAAACCGGTTTAGTGGTGCTGGAAGAAGGGGTGGAGGTGGGCTGCGGCTCCACCATCGACCGCCCGGCAGTGGGAGAAACCCGCATTGGTGCTGGAAGCAAAATCGATAATTTGGTGCAGATTGGCCACGGCGTAGTAATTGGCAAAAATTGCGCAATTGCTGCTCAGGTAGGTATTGCCGGCGGTGCAAAGCTTGGCAATGGCGTAATTCTTGCTGGCCAGGTGGGGGTAGCAAATCGTGCTGTTATTGGTGATGGCGCCATTGCTTCTTCCAAATCAGGAATCCATGGCGAAGTGGCAGCTGGAGAAGTTGTTAGTGGTTATCCAGCAATACCAAACAGACTTTGGCTGCGCTGTTCTGCGGTATTTAGCAAGTTGCCCGATATGGCTCGCAATCTGCGGCAGCTGAATCAATCGAACTGACGCGATAGGTTGCCACTAGCCATCAACACTTAAGCGGAAATGGGCAGTTACCAAATCACCCTTCTGGCCGGAGATGGGATCGGCCCTGAGATCACTGCTGTTGCGGTGAAATTATTGGAAAAAGTGGGCCACCAATTTGGCTTTCAATTGAATTTCAACAGTCAACCGGTGGGTGGTGCGGCGATAGAAGAATTTGGGCAACCTTTGCCGCCCAGCACTTTGGAGGCATGCAAAAACAGTGATGCTGTGCTTTTGGCAGCCATTGGCGCCCCTAAATACGACGCTTTACCTCGGGAGCAAAGGCCGGAATCCGGCTTGCTTGCCTTAAGGGCTGGCC
>VFLB01000256.1 GCA_009914645.1 Synechococcaceae bacterium Bin_79_3 | reverse complement strand
TCCGAGCTAAACGTGAAAGGATCCAACGATCAGCCTGTTGCAACATTTCCGGATCGGGATTGCCAAGGCTTTTCGGTGTTTCACCATCCAGATTCATCAGTGCAAATCGGGTGGCGTTCCACAGCTTGTTTGCAAAATTACGCGCTGCTTCTACGGTGGCTGAACTATCGGTTTTACGGTTGTAATCAAGCCGAATATCTTGGCCGGCACCAGCCACCTCTCGCACCAAAGCGAAACGCACCGCATCGGCGCCATAACGCTCAATCAGTAGCAATGGATCGATGCCATTTCCAGCTGATTTACTCATTTTGCGGTTTTGTTCATCCCGCACTAGGCCGTGAATATAAACATCTTTGAAAGGCATTTGGCCGGTAAATGCACCGGCCAGCATCGTCATCCTTGCCACCCAGAAAAAGATGATGTCGAATCCGGTTACAAGCAAGCTGGTGGGATACCAACGCTTGAGATCAGCGGCCGCATTATCGGGCCAGCCCAGAGTAGAAAAAGGCCATAAACCACTAGAAAACCAAGTATCCAGCACATCTGGATCCTGCTCAAGGGCTACACCAACTCCAAATTTGAGCTCTGCTTTTTGCAAAGCTTCCGCTTGATCGCTGGCCACCACATATGGAGTATTACTTGTTATTTCTCCTGCGGTTTCACTAATAACAAACCAAGCGGGAATGCGATGCCCCCACCACAACTGGCGGCTGATACACCAATCGCGGATATTAGTTAACCAATCCAGATAAACCTTGCTCCAACGCTCTGGCACAAATCGGGGTTCAACTTTTTCAAATGCTTCACGGCAATTAGCTGCTAATGGTTCGGTGCGAATAAACCATTGGGTGGAAAGCAGCGGCTCTACCGGCACCTTGCCCCGATCTGAGTAGGGAACGTTGTGCACATACGGCTCGGTTTTAACCAAAAAGCCAAGTGCCTCCATCTTTGCTACCACCGCCTTACGGGCTACAAAGCGATCTAAGCCTGCGAATTCACCGGCGGCCTCATTCATGGTGCCGTCTTTTGCAATCACCGTGATCAACGGCAGGCCATGGCGTTTCCCGATAGCGAAGTCGTTGGGATCGTGGGCGGGGGTTACCTTCACGCAACCGGTACCAAAAGCCGGATCTACGTGTTCATCAGCAACGATTGGAATTTCACGACCCACCAGCGGCAACATGAGGTTCTTGCCCACCAAAGCGGCATAACGGGGATCATCGGGATTTACAGCTACTGCTGTATCACCAAGCAAGGTTTCTGGCCTTGTGGTGGCCACCTCAAGGAAGCCACTACCAGTGCTTAATGGATAGCGAAAATGCCATAAATAACCATCCACCTGCTTCATTTCCACTTCCAGATCGCTTACAGCAGAACCGGAAGCCGGGCACCAATTCACCAGGTATTCGCCGCGATAAATCAAGCCCTGATCATGCAAACGAATGAAGGCCTCCACCACCGCCGCGCTGCAACCGGCATCAAGGGTGAAGCGTTGCCGCTGCCAATCCACTGAATAGCCAAGCCGGCGCAATTGAGAAACGATCGTGCCGCCACTTTCTGCTTTCCAGGCCCAAGCCCGCTCCAAAAATGCTTCACGGCCAATCAGCTCTTTAGTTATGCCCTCTGCCTTTAATTGCTTTTCAAGAATTGTTTGTACTGCGATCGAAGCGTGGTCTGTGCCTGGCAGGCAAAGCACATTTTTGCCGCGCAAGCGTTGAAATCGAACGATCGTATCGATAAGAGCCGTATTAAAGGCATGGCCCATATGCAGGCTACCGGTCACATTTGGTGGAGGGATCACCAAAGCAAATGGTTCACCTGCTGCATTGGGATCAGCATGAAAGGCCCCTTGGGTATCCCAGGCTCGTTGCCAACGGGTTTCAGTACCTAATGGGTCGTAAGTTTTAGCAAGGGCCTCGGGCACAAGTTCATCAGCTTTAGGCCATGCTCTCAAAACGCCAAACCAAGTAACAATCCGATAACGCTTTTACCAATCCTTAAGCTGAGCTCTTCAAAAAAGTTAGAGCCGCTTTTTCACCGCTGGACTACACACCCCAGTTAGCGCAGCTGCAGCAGCGCCACAGCGTGATCCTCAATCAACTATCGGGCCAAACGGTGGTGCTATGCCTTGGTGATCTAAACCAATTGCTAAGCCACAGTTTTAATGCTGGCGAACTCGTTTTACTTAAAGGGCTTTGCAGCGCCGAAAACGAGGCATTTGCCTTAGTGCAGCGCCATCAGCCGCAACTGCTGATTTGCCACGACCAGTTGCTGCCAGGCAATGGCATCCAACTAATCAAGCGCTGCAAAGCTATCGAACCAAAATTAAAAACTCTGTTGCTGGTAAGCAAACCAGCCAGTTTCGAGCTGCAGGTGGCATTAAAAGCAGGGGTAGATGCAATTTGCAAAGCAGATCGAATTGGCCAAGGCACCATCCTGCAAGCACTTAAAAGCATCGCGATTGGGTCTCACTACATCGATCAAGGCCTTCTCAATAGCAATGCTGCGGCCACTAAAAAGCTTTCGCCCAGGCAGCTGGAGGTGTTGCAGGAACTTTGCCAAGGTGCCAGCACAAAGCAGGTGGCAAAGCGATTAGGGATAACTGAAAACACCGCTAAGGGCTACGAAAAACAGCTCTACGAAAAACTTGATGTGAGCGGACGCATGCAGGCGGTGATGGAAGGTCTGCGATTGGGCCTTTTGCAGGCAAACTAGTTGAGCCGAGTTCTGCAACCATGGCCCTTGATCTAAACGATCCAGATCTAGAGTTTTCTGATTTGGTATATGCGTACCAAAGCTGGGTATTAGCTGTACTCAACGATGAAAAGCTAAATCCCGAAGGGGAAAAGCTCAATAACGAAGAAATCGCAGAGGATGCAATGAATGCCCTGCGTTTCTTGCCATCAGAAGTAACTACCGCAGTGGAAACCACCCTGGCCCGCGCCTACGAGGTTGATGCAGAAGAACTCGCCGATTTCTTGTTCCCAGAGGATT
>VFLB01000325.1 GCA_009914645.1 Synechococcaceae bacterium Bin_79_3 | reverse complement strand
TCCGGCAGATTGGATCTAAATCAGGTGAACGCTTTGCTAGGGCAGGCTCCATAGGTGCCCATTTTGAGCGATGAAAGGTGGTGCCACGGCTCCATACATTTGGGTAAAGAGTATTAAATCCTGCATCAGCTAACTCATTTACTGCCCGATCAATACGAGTTGCTTCGTAATAGAGCGGGCTTGGCGTATTAGTAAGCCATACCCCAACTCGGTTTGAATTTGCTACGGCGGGATTTATAAAATAAGCATTAGCTCCAATGAATAGAGGTAAAAGCAGGCTGGAGCGCTTCAGATTCTGTATTTTTGCAAATAGTATTGCTATTAGGTTCATTTTTTTAGCGAAACATTGAGCTCACAGAACTCTCTTCATGGATGCGCCAGATCGCTTCTCCGAGCATATTTGCTACAGAAAGAACCTGCAGTTGTGGGAAGCGTTGATCTGCAGGTATTGGAATGCTATTTGTAACCAACACCTCTTCAAATAAGCCTGGTTCAGCAAGCCGCTCAATAGCTGGTGGTGAAAACACCGCATGGGTGGCGCACGCAATTACCCGTTCAGCGCCCCTCTGCCGCAGGAGTTGAGCCCCTTTTGAAATCGTGCCGCCGGTATCGATCATGTCGTCTACTAAAACTGCGGTTTTACCTTTCACATCACCAATAACTGTGAGGCTTTCAGCCACGTTGTGAGCAGAACGGCGTTTATCAATAATCGCTAGAGGAGCATCATCCATCCGCTTTGCAAAAGCTCGCGCTCTTGCAACTCCTCCCACATCGGGTGATACCACCACCACCTCACCTAGATCGCGGGTGGCTAGGTAATCCACCAGTACCGGTGCCCCGTAGATGTGATCGCAGGGAATATCAAAATAACCTTGGATTTGGGCTGAGTGCAGATCCATCGCCAGCACTCGATTAACCCCAGAGGCAAGCAATAAATTTGCTACCAATTTCGCAGCAATCGATTCCCTCCCCGCTGTTTTGCGATCTGCCCTTGCGTAGCCGTAGTAAGGAACCACTGCTGTGATTTGACGCGCCGATGCTCTACGGCAGGCATCCACCATGATCAGCAGTTCCATCAAGTGGTCGTTTACCGGTGCACAGGTGGGCTGCACCAGGAACACATCGCAGCCGCGGATCGATTCCTGGATTTGGATGTAAATCTCACCATCAGCAAAGCTTTTGCTTACCCGTGGTCCGTCTGGGA
>VFLB01000123.1 GCA_009914645.1 Synechococcaceae bacterium Bin_79_3 | reverse complement strand
GGTTGCTTTGGTATCTATTTGCACCTGCGGCCTTGGCGCCCTTGTGGCGGTGCCTGTGAGCAGCTTTTATCTACAAAATGCCGCTTACCACAAAGGCTTAATTAGCTGAGCCCAACTAAGGAAAACCAGGTGCTCCGCGAAAACCTAAGCCATAACTAATTATTAGACGCATTAACCAATAGGCAAATAAAACAACAGCCCCTACACCTAATGGCCATGCGGGAATTCCCCTGGGTATTAAACGCCGCTGGCTAATGGCAGTAAAACACCAAGCGATCAGGGCAACTGCCACCAAGGGTCCAAAAGCATGCAATTGGATTGATTCACTCAGGTTGCCCCGTAAAGCAGCCACCGTTGCCCTAGTTAGGAAACAGGTGGGGCATGGGATACCGGTTAATGCCTTCAGCGGACAGGGCCAGCCCAGCAAAGGCCCATGAGCACCTTTGAGTATTAAATAACCGCTGAGGCCAAGGGGTAATAAATAACCTGCTTGCCTTAGGCGGCTTAAAAAAGGATTCAGATCAACCCCCTAATCAGCGATCCACCGAACCCATAATCACATCAATAGAACCAAGAATTGCCATGATGTCAGCAACTTTTACGCCTTTTAATAGATGAGGCAAGATTTGTAGGTTATTAAAATCTGCAGCTCTGATCTTCCAGCGCCAAGGGGTTACATCATTATTACCGATGATGAATACACCGAGCTCACCCTTGCCTGATTCCACCCTGCTATAAAGTTGTCCTTCAGGAATCTTAAATGTAGGAGCTACTTTTTTTGCAACTATTTGATAATCAAATCCATAAAATTCACTTGTTTTTCCTTCTGCTTTTCTGAGTGCTTCCAAATTTTCAGTAGGGCCCCCTGGAATTTGTTTGCAAGCCTGCTTCAAGATTTTTAGTGATTCGCGCATTTCTTGAATTCGCACCCGATAACGGGCATAACAACAACCCTCCTGCGCCGTAACCACCTGCCAATCAAATTCGTGATAACACTCATATTTATCAACGCGGCGTAAATCCCATTCCACTCCAGATGCCCTCAACATCGGCCCCGAAAGGCTCCAATTGATCGCCTGCTCGCGACTAATAACTCCCAAACCTTCAATGCGACGTTTGAAAATAGGGTTATTAGTAATTAATTTTTCGTATTCATCAATTTTAGGGCCAAACCAATCGCAGAAATCCTCACATTTTTCAAGCCAACCATGGGGTAAATCTGCTGCTACTCCACCGATGCGGAAATAATTGTTATTTACCATCCGTTGGCCGGTAGCTGCTTCCCAAAGGTCGTAGATCATCTCCCGCTCACGGAAGATATAGAAAAACGGTGTTTGAGCTCCCACATCCGCAAGGAAGGGGCCTAGCCAAAGCAAATGGTTAGCAATGCGATTCAACTCAAGCATCAACACCCGGATATAACTTGCCCGCCTTGGCACCTTCACATCAGCAAGGCGCTCTGGTGCATTTACTGTGATCGCTTCGTTAAACATCCCAGCCGCATAATCCCAACGGCTCACATAAGGCACAAACATCACATTTGTGCGGCTTTCCGCGATTTTTTCCATGCCGCGGTGCAGATAGCCGATCACCGGCTCGCAATCCACAACATCTTCGCCATCAAGGGTTACCACCAAACGCAACACACCGTGCATAGATGGGTGATGGGGCCCAAAATTGAGCACCATCGGCTCGGTGCGCGTTTCCAGCTGCGTCATCTACCAAAGCCCTGGCTTTCTTGTGATCCTAGGAAGGAGTGGGCACATCCACCGGAATTTATTTGCTTAATTCACCCTGAACAGCCCCACCTCCACTCACAATCCATTGCTGCAACCCGGCTTTGAACACGAACCGGTGTTACCAAGCCAAGTGCTTGAAGCCTTTGCCTGCTTACCAAACGAAGGAATTTTGCTCGATTGCACTTTGGGAGGCGCTGGCCACAGCGCCCTATTGCTTCAAGCTCACCCTGGCTGGCAACTCATAGGCCTTGATCAAGACCCCAATGCCCGTGAGGCCGCTGCTGAAAAACTAAGCCCCTATCAAGAACGGGTGCAAATTATTGCCGCAAATTTCGCCTGCTATCAACCTGTTGCTCCCCTAATTGCTGTGCTTGCTGATCTTGGCGTTAGCAGCCATCAACTAAATCAAGCGGAGCGTGGTTTCAGCTTTCGTAGTGATGGCCCCCTTGATATGCGCATGAACCCCGAGGGGCAAGGGGAAACCGCTGCAGCCTTGATCGATCGC
>VFLB01000172.1 GCA_009914645.1 Synechococcaceae bacterium Bin_79_3 | reverse complement strand
TTTTTTACGGAGTTCTTTGTTTTTTCCTGTTGGACATGGGAATAATCGCGGCTCAACGCCTTGGCGATCTGCGCCAAGCGGGTGCATTCCTTATTGGTTTTGCGCTGCTAATGCCTTTGTTGAATGCTTCTTTGGGCTTGGCAATTGCGCTCTTTTTAGATTTAGGGCAAGGCAACAGTTTACTATTTATGGTGCTATGTGCGAGCGCTTCTTACATAGCGGTGCCTGCCGCCATGCGGATGACGGTTCCAGAGGCAAATCCAAGTCTTTATATATCCAGTTCGCTTGGTATTACTTTTCCTTTCAATATAATAGTTGGTATTCCTTTATACATGGCGCTTATCCAGCGTTTTATCCCTGCAGGTTAAGCAATGAAACGTCTTGATTTGATCATGAGTGAGCGCGAGCTCGACAAAGTGCTTAAGGCTCTCAAGCAAGCCGGCGTCCCTGGCTATTCAGTGATGCGCCATGTAACGGGGCAAGGCCGGGGTGGCGATGTGGTTTCGGAATCGATGGATTTCAGTGGTTTGGGAGCAAATGCCCACGTAATTGTTTTTTGCGATGAAGCCACAATTGAGCAGTTGAAGCCAGCTGTGAATTCGATTCTGAGTTATTACGGCGGCGTTGCATTCGTGGCCGATGCTCAACCTCTTTGAGAAAAGATTGTAAAGATAAAAGATCAACTGATCAGCATCTCTTATATCACCCCCTTAAGACGCTGATTGGTTAGGGGTCTCAAACATCTTGACGGATGCGCCTTGGCAGGAGCAGTGTTAGCGGCGAACTTTCCGCCCCCCCTTAAGGAGCTGGCAATGGCAAGCGAAACAATGGGCATTGCCCTCGGCATGATTGAAACCCGCGGCCTCGTGCCTGCGATTGAGGCAGCAGATGCAATGACTAAAGCCGCAGAAGTGCGCCTGATCGGTCGTGAATTTGTTGGCGGCGGTTACGTAACCGTTTTGGTGCGCGGCGAAACCGGCGCCGTAAACGCTGCAGTGCGCGCTGGCGCAGATGCTTGCGAACGGGTAGGTGACGGCCTTGTTGCCGCCCACATCATCGCCCGCCCCCATCGTGAGGTTGAACCTGCCCTCGGTGGCAGCAGCAACTTCCTGGGTTCCAAGGACTGAGGCCTAGGCGTTCCCCCGAGGGGACACTGAAACCCAATCCCCAACTGAATCCATCTGATTTTTCCCCATGAGCAAGAAGTACGACGCAGGGGTTAAGGAGTACAGGGACACTTACTGGACTCCTGACTACATTCCCCTCGATTCCGATCTACTGGCATGTTTTAAGTGCACCGGCCAGGAGGGCGTTCCAAGGGAAGAAGTAGCTGCTGCTGTAGCTGCTGAATCCTCTACGGGCACCTGGTCCACCGTTTGGTCGGAACTTTTAACAGATCTTGAGTTTTACAAAGGTCGTTGCTATCGCATCGAAGAGGTGCCTGGCGACAAAGAGGCTTTCTATGCCTTCATCGCCTATCCCCTCGATTTGTTTGAAGAAGGCTCGATCACAAACGTTCTCACCTCCTTGGTTGGCAACGTTTTCGGTTTTAAAGCCCTCCGTCATCTGCGCTTAGAGGACATTCGTTTCCCCTTGGCCTTCATCAAAACCTGTGGTGGTCCCCCTAACGGCATCCAGGTTGAACGCGACCGTATGAACAAATACGGCCGCCCCTTACTGGGTTGCACCATCAAGCCAAAATTGGGCTTGAGCGGTAAAAACTACGGCCGGGTTGTTTATGAATGTCTTCGCGGTGGCCTTGATTTCACCAAGGACGACGAAAATATCAACTCCCAGCCTTTCCAGCGTTGGCAGAACCGTTTCGAGTTCGTTGCAGAAGCTGTGAAATTGGCTGAGCAGGAAACCGGCGAGCGCAAGGGGCACTACCTCAATTGCACCGCCAATACTCCTGAAGAGATGTATGAACGGGCTGAGTTTGCAAAAGAACTCAATCAACCCATCATCATGCACGACTACATCACCGGTGGCTTTACAGCCAACACCGGTTTGTCGAGGTGGTGCCGTAAGAACGGGATGCTGCTACACATCCACCGTGCGATGCACGCTGTGATCGATCGCCACCCCAAGCACGGCATTCACTTCCGTGTATTGGCGAAGTGCCTACGTCTATCTGGTGGTGACCAGCTCCACACCGGAACCGTGGTGGGCAAGCTCGAGGGAGATCGCCAAACCACCCTTGGCTACATCGATCAACTTCGGGAATCATTTGTTCCTGAAGACCGCACTCGCGGTAATTTCTTCGACCAAGACTGGGGCTCAATGCCTGGTGTATTTGCCGTTGCCTCTGGCGGTATTCACGTTTGGCACATGCCTGCCCTGGTGGCAATTTTCGGCGATGATTCCGTTCTTCAATTCGGTGGTGGTACCCACGGACACCCCTGGGGTTCCGCTGCTGGCGCTGCTGCTAACCGCGTGGCCCTTGAGGCCTGCGTTAAGGCTCGCAATGCTGGCCGCGAAATTGAAAAGGAAGGCCGCGACATCCTTATGGAAGCCGCGAAGCACAGCCCAGAGCTGGCTATTGCCCTCGAAACTTGGAAAGAGATCAAGTTTGAGTTCGACACCGTTGACAAGCTCGACGTGTAACGCCTGATTTGAATCGGCTTCCCCTAAACCTCATCAACTAAGGATCCCCATGCCCTTTAAGAGCACCGTGGGTGACTATCAAACAGTCGCCACCCTGGAGACATTCGGCTTTTTACCGCCGATGACCCAGGACGAGATCTACGACCAGATCGCCTACATCGTCGCCCAGGGTTGGACCCCTGTGGTGGAACACGTTCATCCCAGCCGTTCAATGTCGATCTATTGGTCGTATTGGAAATTGCCGTTCTTCGGTGAAAAGGATCTGGGCGTGATTGTTAGTGAACTCGAGGGTTGCCACCGCGCCTACCCCGACCACCACGTCCGTTTGGTGGGCTACGACGCATACACCCAAAGCCAAGGTTCTTGCTTTGTGGTTTTCGAAGCGCGCTGATTAGCGCCTCAATCCGGTCCCCACTTCGGTGGGGACCATTACACAAGTCTTTTTATCTAGGGGGCGAATATGGCACAGCAGTCGAGTCGCGATGCAGCACTGGCGAGGCGCATGGCGCTATCTAGTGGTGGAAAAACAGCGGAGAAGCGTTTTTCTAGCAACGCTGGCCGAGTGCGTAGTGCTGAAGAGGCACGACCTAGCCGCACCATCA
>VFLB01000115.1 GCA_009914645.1 Synechococcaceae bacterium Bin_79_3 | reverse complement strand
TTAACAACTAATAGATCACCTTTGCGCAATTGTTGCGCCAAATCCCACACCTGCAAATGACTGCAACCCTGCCCGCTTTCCACCTTCAGCATCTTGGCCCGATGGCGGGGCTCCAGGGGACGCTGGGCGATCGCAGCAGCAGGCAGTTCAAAATTGTAACTAGAAAGCAATTGGTCTTGATTTAATTGCTGCATCGGCTTAGTTGCTGCATCAAACAAATAAAAATCTATTTATTTAAATAATATCGAACAACCGTGAATACACGATTATGCTGATCAAGAAGTGCCTGGCGCATATTGATGGCCCGTTGATTTAAAAGCAAGCCATCAAATGGTTTACGGGGAATGGCCATGGGCATCACAATCGTTTGCAAGAGCTCTGGATAGGCGTCTTCCTCAGCTTCTACGCAATCAACAAATGGTGCAACCAAAGATGATCCAGGGCTATCAATAATGCGTAATTCCAAGCCTGGATTAACGCCAAAAGCAGCAATCCATGCCGCCTCAATCTCAGCTGCATCCTCCTCATCTGATTTCACCCACACTCCAATCACATAATCAGAAATAGCGGCGGCATAGCGCAAAGCATTTAAAGTGGATTCACTAATAGAAGCCACCCAAACTATGGAGCGATTACCTATTGGTTCGGTGCGTTTTGGTAAAAGCAAATTCGTGCTGTAGCCCTCGGGCAATGCCATCGCCCCATAAACCTCTCGATAGCGGCGCCTCACCCCAGCTAAAAGCAGCACAATTAATGGCACAGCTACAACAACAGACCAAGCACCTTCATTGAATTTACTAACAACAATCACCAATAAAACCAAAAATGTTGTTAATGCTCCAAGGGCATTCATCAGCAAATGTTGTAGCCATGCTGAACCCTTTAAGCGCCACCAATGGCGCACCATGCCCGCCTGAGATAATGTAAACGCCGTAAAAACACCAAGAGCATAAAGATTAACTGCCACATTCGTATTACCTTGGCAGGCCACAATCACAAGCCCAGCTGCTAACAATAAAAATAAAATGCCATTTTGGAATACCAATCGATCGCCAACCCAGCCCATTTGCCTTGGTAAAAATTTATCCTTTGCCAGCAATGCCGCCAACCTGGGGAAATCGGCAAATGAAGTATTAGCAGCAAGGGCAAGTATCAATAACGTAGCTATTTGCAAAGCCCACAGCAAAATACTGCCCTCTCCAAATACCCGGCCGCCGATTTGAGCCATCACAGTGCGGTCGGGATTTGGGGCAATGCCATAGGCATAACCCAAGGCGCTAACGCCAAAAAACATCAGCGAAAGTATCACCCCCATCACCACCATCGTGAGCCGCGCATTGGCAGCAGCCGGTGCCCTAAATAACTTCACCCCATTGGAAATCGCCTCAATACCAGTCATGGCAGAACAGCCAGAACTAAACGCCCTCAGAATCAAAAACAAACCCAGCGGCTCCAATGCTTTTATCGGTGGCGGTGGATCAGCATGGAAACCATGGCCAAAGGCCAGATTCACCACACCCGCTAGGGCCATTAGGGCCACCATCACAACAAAGGCATAGGTGGGATAAGCAAATAACCTGCCTGCATCCTTAACGCCCCGCAGGTTTGCCCAACCCACCAACACCAGCAATATCAATGAAAAGCTCACCTCATGGGGCAACAGTTGAGGCAACAGGGAACTGAGCGCTTGGGTGCCAGCCATCAGGCTCACCGCGGCGGTGAGTACGTAGTCGATAAGTAGCGAGGCCGCAGCCACCAGAGATGCTGTGGTGCCAAGGTTTTCCCTTGCAACCACATAGGAGCCACCGCCTTGGGGATAGGCCTCAATCGTTTGGCGATAGGAGAGCACCACAATCGCCACCAAGGCGATGATTGCCAAGGTGATCGGTATCGACAATTTCAAAGCGCCACTGCCTGCCAGCACCAATACCCCTAAGGCAGCTTCCGTTCCATAGGCCACCGATGACAATGCATCGGATGAAAGGATTGCAAGCGCCTCAAAATTGGGCAGTGTTGCTGAATCTGCTTGATGGCGCTGTAAAGGCTTACCAACAAGTGTTTGAAGCAAACGGTCAATCAAATCAAAACCTCTTTAAAGCGCCAGGCTTTCTGGATCGTTTTCAATTAATAGGGCTAGATCTTTAAGGAAGGCAGCAGCATCGGCCCCATAGATCACCCGGTGATCAGCGGTGAGATTTACCTGCATTTGAGCCTTAACTGCAATCGAACCGTCGCTATTTGCAACCACCACAGGCCTGGCTGCTCCCACCGCCAAGATCGCTCCAGTGCCAGGGGGCAATATTGCATCAAATCGATCCACTCCAAACATTCCCAGGTTGGAAAGGGTGAAAGTGCCGCTGCTGTATTCCTCAGGCTTGAGTTGTTTAGTGCGGGCCCTAGCTA
The DNA here is from genome assembly GCA_009914645.1 of Synechococcaceae bacterium Bin_79_3. Classification (GTDB taxonomy): domain Bacteria; phylum Cyanobacteriota; class Cyanobacteriia; order PCC-6307; family Cyanobiaceae; genus Synechococcus_D. The sequence continues at coordinate 952 of VFLB01000115.1, read as the reverse complement.
CAAGATCAGCCCAGTTTCGCGAAAGGCTATAGAGATCAACTCGATCAGCTTGGGCTAATACGGGCGTAAGCAGCCCGCCACCTTCCATTGCCACTGCCACCGCCACATTGATGGCTGCTGGGAAGCTGATGCCAGCGTCGCTATAGGCAGCATTCACCTGGGGATGGCGCACCAGGGTGAGAGCCACTGCCTTTGCTAAAAGGGCAGTCATGGTAACGCCTTTGGGTTTTACTTGTTTATAAAAAACATCAAGTTTATTTGTGGTAATTGTGTAACCAACCCGGAAGCAAGGGGTGGCCAAGCTGGCCACCATGTTGCGATTTACCGCCTGCTGCAAGGTGCTAAATGGCTTGGTTTCGCCTGGTTGAGCTAGTACAACTCGAGCTGCAACTGGAGCTGCAACTGGAATTGATGCAACTGGAATTGATGCAACTGGAATTGATGCTTGAGCTGGTGATTTTCCAGCAGCTTTTTCCACATCAGCTGCCACCAGGCGGCCATGGGGACCACTACCCAATAAACCTTCAAGTTTCACCCCAAGCTGTTGGGCAAGCTTGCGGGCCCTAGGGCTTGCTACAACACGATTACTGCCAATAGGCGCTGGTGTTGCTACTACCGCAACGGGTGCTGGAGTTGGAGTTGCTGCGGGTGCAGGGGTGGGAGGTGGCGCAGAACTTGGCCCTTTGGCTTGCAATTCCAAAACTTCAGCTTCTGTTTCCACCACCAAGCCGATCGTTTCACCCACCGGGGCGGTGCTACCTGCTGGCAGCAGCACTGCCCCAAGGAAACCCGCTTCAAAAGACTCCACATCCATATCGGCCTTATCCGATTCCACCACCAGCACCGATTCCCCTCTTTCCACCCGATCGCCTGGCTGCTTGAGCCATTCCACGATCTTCCCCTCAGTCATCGTGGAACTAAGGGCAGGCATGAAGATCTCGAAGGTTGCCAT
>VFLB01000160.1 GCA_009914645.1 Synechococcaceae bacterium Bin_79_3 | reverse complement strand
TTGATGGTTCATTGGCAGGAAACTTGAACTTGAAACAGTTTGCTCTAGAGATACAGCCACAACGCCGTATTGGCCTCACTGGCGGCATTGCAAGCGGAAAAAGCAGCGCTGGTAAATTGCTACAGGAAAAACATGGGCTTGCCGTTTTAGATGCTGATCGCTATGCCCGCCAAGCACTAGCCCCGGGCACAACTGGCCATAACACCGTTCTAACCCGCTATGGCCTCAAGGAGCTTGATCGCAAAGCCCTTGGAGAAATAGTATTTAATAACCCAATTGAACGCCTCTGGCTTGAGCAACTTGTGCATCCGATTGTGCAGCAAATGATGGATCAAGAAGTAATTAGATTAGCTGAAGCCAAAGCAATAGTTTTAATGATTCCCCTGTTATTTGAAGCCGGCCTTGAATCACTCTGCACAGAAATCTGGCTGGTAGATTGTGATGAAAAACAGCAATTGGAACGCCTAATTGCAAGAGACAACTGCACAAATCAACAAGCATTAGCCCGGATCAATGCCCAATGGCCGCTCGCCCGTAAGCGTTTATTAGCGGATCGAGTAATCAACAACCGCAACGGCAGTGGTGAACTTGAAATTGAAGTGGCTGTGGCTTTAAATCAATTAGCCCCTAAGCATTTCTAATAAGATTTGATTGGCTAATTTTGGATCGGCACGGCCGCCGGATTGCTTCATCATTAGACCCACAAAGAAGCCCTGTAATTTATTTTTCCCACCACGAAAAGCTTCTACTTCAGCAGGATGAGCCGCTAGTAATTCAGCCACAATTGTTTTAATTGCAGCTGGATCACTGATCATTCCTAATCCTTTCGCCGCCACGATCGCCTTAGCCGATCCTCCTTCCGCAAGCAATTGAGGCAGGATTTCTTTAGCAATTTTACCGCTAATTTCAGCGGCTTCTATTAAACCCACTAATTCCGCTAATTGTTTAGGCCGTAAAGGTAGATCAACATATGAAAGCCGATTTGCATTTACATGGGCAGCAATATCACCGGTAATCCAATTTGACAATGCCTTGGCATCAGCTCCAGCCGCCACAGCTGCCTCAAAATATTCCGCCATTTGGCGTTCATCAGTTAAAACGCGGGCATCATAAATCGAAAGGCCAAATTGATCAGCGTAGCGGTGGCGTTTAGCTGCTGGCAGTTCTGGCAGTTCACTAAGCCAAGCTTGCTTTTGACTTTCGCTAACTTCAATTGGGCCAAGATCTGGCTCAGGGAAAAAACGATAATCAGCAGCACCTTCTTTGCTGCGCATACTTTTAGTTAATTGCTTACTCTCATCCCATAAACGAGTTTCCTGCACTACTCGTTCGCCACTTTCATAGGCCTTGATCTGGCGTTTTATTTCAAAATCAATCGCCTTTTGGATTGCAGAAAATGAATTCATATTTTTTATTTCCACCTTTGTGCCAAAAGGAGCATCGGGGCCACGCCTTACGGAGATATTTACATCACAACGCAGTGAACCCTCCTGCATATTGCCATCACTAACACCTAAATAACGCATAATTCGGCGTATTTCAGATGCATATTCAGCCGCTTCACGGCCGGTGCGTAGATCCGGTTTACTAACAATTTCAGCAAGGGCAACCCCAGCTCGGTTGTAATCCACTAAGGAATGGGTACTACCAGCTAAACGATCACTGCCTGCATGCACGAGTTTACCCGCATCTTCTTCCATATGAAGGCGTTCAATACCGATGCGTTTTAGATAAGTTTCTTTTCCTTTTTCCGCAACTTCCACTTCAATCCAACCATCTTCTGCAATCGGTTGATCGAATTGAGAGATCTGATAATTTTTTGGTAAATCTGGATAAAAGTATTGCTTGCGATCGAATTTACTATGGGCAGCTACATTTAAATTCAATGCTAATGATGCCTTTACTGCATATTCAAGTACTTTTTTATTCAACACCGGTAGGGTGCCAGGCAAACCGCAAACCACCGGATCTATGTGGGTGTTGGGGGCATCTCCAAATGCAGTGGAGGCACTACTAAAGATTTTGCTTGCAGTTCCCAGCTGCACATGGGTTTCTAAGCCGATTACCGCTTCCCAATTGGCTTCTGCCATTGCTCTTCTCCAGCCTTGAATGGCATTGATCCTATGAACTCGGCTGCTATGGATCTCACTAAGCCGGTTTTGATTCTTGGTGGTGGCCTAATCGGGCTTGCCATTGCCCATCAACTGGCCCGTAGCGGGCGAGCTGTGCTGGTGTTGAGCCGCAACCG
>VFLB01000009.1 GCA_009914645.1 Synechococcaceae bacterium Bin_79_3 | reverse complement strand
GCGGGATTGACTCAACCATTGGCCAAATAAACGTTGTTCCAACGCTGTATCAAGCCCCAACTCCAAACTTAAAGTTTGAGCCATTGCGAGAGCCGCTTCTAAGGCTGCAATCCAAAGCGCGCCGCAATAGGCGCTTACCCCCTTTAAAGCCCAATCATCAAAGGTTTGATCCGGAGCACCGCCGTTATCGGGCAGGCCATCGTTATTGATATCAAAACCTTTTAGGTAGGTGAGTGCTTCTACAGCAGCGGGCCAACATTGAGCAAGGAAGTTGATATTTTTTCCATCGGGTGCCAACTTATAGGTGCGCCATACTTGCAATACAAAGTCACTACCCAAATCCTTCCATAGATTGCAATCTTGATAAGCGGTGTAATTGGTTGCATCAAACGGACGTTCATTCGGTGCGCCTAAATCATGGGGAGTGGCGCCCGCTACTTTTCGATCGGCCTCCACTCGACCTTTGCCTTGGGTGAAATACCAGCCGATTGGCCTTTGAGTGCTATCTGCCGCTGGAATTGCGCGGGCAAAACTACGTAATACCGCTCTATCAAGGGCCGGCCAAAGTTGCAATAAAGCAAAGGATCCATAAAGCCTCACATCCAAGCTTTCGTACCAGGCGTAGTCGAGGCACTCCAGCACCCCAAATCGGCCTTCTGGATCATCGCTGCTGGCGTTGGTCCATAAAGTGCCGCCACTTGTTAGGTCGTAAAGCTCATTAAATAAAGCCATCCGCAGCTGTTCTGGCAGATCTTGGCGTTGCAATACCGGTTCCTGCCAGGCTTCTATTTGTTGCTTCCAGTGGGGCCATTGCTGCAAAGCTTCAGTGGCAATAGCGGCTGCATTTGTGCCATCGCTGCCATGAAAATCGGTGTAACGCCTAAAGGCTTGGCAGCCAGAGGCAAAAGCCGTTACGGGTAGATCCCAGCTCATCACTAGGGGGATTTCAAGTTCTGCCCCCGGGGCTAGTTCAAATCTCAAGGCCATGGCACAACTGAGCGGATCGTTGCTGCCGCTGCGGCGATCGTTATTACTTTGCGGGATAGAGCCATCAGCGCTGAATCGATTCCAAATTTCAGCGCCATCTCCATGGGGATCCCAACGGCTGCAACGCATTAACTCCACTCCCTGCGGCAGTTCTCCCACCGCTAAGCACCATTGGCCTTCCCCCTCAGCGATTGGGTTATGGCGTTCCCCTTCCAGCAGAATTCCATGCAAGCCATCGCTATCAATCCAGCGGTTGTGTTGGCCTTCACTACGGCCAATGGCTGGTACGTAGGAATGTTCTGGGCTGCCATCATCACGGAAATGCACCTCAGCGCTGGGATCTGTATTGCTAAACCAGTTGAGTGTGTTGCGCCAGCTCAGTAATAACGAGAGTTTTAAAGTTTTACGGCTTGGATTTTTAAAATGCCAACGAAATACCGCTACAGGCAGGCTGGTATCGCGATAGTTTCCAGGGATTATTGGGCTAAAACTTTCGCATTCCACCTCCGTTTTAAATACATCGCAATATTTAAACCAGCTGAATGGATAGCGAGCGCTATAGCTGCCAGTGCTGCGCTTAGGGCTGCTGGCTGGATACCAACTCCAGGCGGAAAGTGGTTCACCCGCTTCTGGTTTTGATGCATCAATAGTGGGCTTTACGGCAAGGCCATGGGCTGTAGTTGTGGTGCCGTCATTTTCAAAAATGGCAAATTGGCAATCGGGGATGTTGCCATACCAGTGCTCGCCGCCATCAAGGTGCCAAAGGTTGAAATCCCCTTTTGAACTACGGCCGATGCAACCAGCGCCAAAACCACCTAAGGGCGCTCCATGCCAGGGGCCATCATCCAAATTGCTGGCATAACGCACCTTGAATGGCTGATCCCAACCAAGGCCAAAAGGCCTGCTCCAGCT
>VFLB01000203.1 GCA_009914645.1 Synechococcaceae bacterium Bin_79_3 | reverse complement strand
GCAATTGCTGATGCATTATTGGCTGGGGTGCTTAAAACCGGTTGCAGTGTCCACGAAGTGGTATTAGATGTTGATGCAGGGCCCATACTGGCTCAGGCAGAAGTATTAATTACAAAAGCAGATGATCTTGAATCATTAAGTGCAAAAATACATCAGCAAGAGCATTTAATACTGGCTCCGATTGTTCTTGCCAAAGCAAGGCATCTAACTCAAATTATGGATAGAAAGGTAGCATTGGTAAACCCAGCTCTGGAGCCAATCCAGCCATAACATTTAGGCATTGAATTGCTTGCCCTGCCTGCCCCTTTATCATATTATCAATTACACACATAACAATTACCTGGCTTGTGCGTTTATCAACTGCCACAGAAATAAGGGCCTTATTTGTATTCTTTACCCATTTTGTTGATGGATAAATTCCCACTGGTAGAATCTCAACGCACGGATGATTTTTATAGGTTACTTGAAACAATGTAGTGAGGTCTTCAGCCGTTAAACCGGGATCCCGTAAGCGGCCGTAAACCGTGGCCAATAGCCCCCTAACCATGGGAATTAAATGGGGTGTGAATTGCAACTGAATAGTTCTACCGGCCGCCCGGCTAGCTAACAATTCAATCTCCGCTGTATGGCGATGGCCAACTACTCCATAGGGGGCAACTGCTTCCCCTGCTTCAGCAAACAAAAGATTTTCTTTTGGGGCCCGCCCCCCACCTGAAGTTCCGGTTTTTGCATCGATAACAATGCCCTCCCCTTCAATTAATCCCTGTTGCAACAAAGGCATCAGCGCTAGCAAACTTGCGGTTGGGAAACAGCCAGGTGCTCCAACCAACCTGGCAAGCGGCAGACTCTCCATCGCCCATTCCACCAAGCCATAAACAGCTTCTGAGCAAAGTTTCTGATCTTGGCGATTGCATTCCTTGGCTTCAGCGCTGTAGGTAGTTGCCCATTGAGCCAGGCTTGGAAATCTGTAATCGGCGGATAGGTCCACCACTTTTACCCCTAAATCAAGTAACTCAGGCACTAGGCCACTGGCAAGGCCGTTGGGGAGGCTTAGCACCGCAAAATCAGCTGCAGCTGCAATTTGCTTTGGTTCAGGGTTTTGAACTAACAAATTTTCGGCTAGTGGTAAAAAAGGGCACATTTCACTCCAACGTTTACCTGCGCTGCGTTCTCCGCCAAGAAAACACACCTGAAATTCAGGGTGATCTTGCAGCAAGCGCAAGGTTTGCAACCCGCCATAACCAGATGCTCCAATCACTGCCACCCGCCGAGGGGAATTGCTAGTGCCAGCCATCGAACCACTCAAGGAGCGCAAACTGTAGAGATCGATAGAACTGATAGAAGCTCTATAAGGAATAACAGCGTTTACGGCCCATGGTTAGCTCAACTGCCAAAAGCCTTGAAATTCAATTCGATACGATCGAAAAAGCGCTCCAGGCGATCCGGGAAGGGGCCTGCGTGGTGGTGGTAGACGATGAAAATCGTGAAAACGAAGGGGATTTGATCTGTGCCGCTCAATTTGCCACGCCGCATCAAATCAATTTCATGGCCACAGAAGCCCGGGGCTTGATTTGTATCGCAATGGAAGGCTCCAGGCTCGATGAACTCGAGTTGCCACTGATGGTGGACAACAACACAGATTCGAATCAAACCGCCTTCACTGTGAGCATCGATGCTGGCCCAGAGCAGGGAGTAAGCACCGGTATATCTGCTGAAGATCGGGCTCGCACAATTCAAGTTGCCCTCAATCCCCACACCCGCCCCCAAGACTTAAGAAGGCCAGGTCATGTGTTTCCGCTGCGGGCTAGATCCGGAGGGGTGTTAAAACGCGCTGGCCATACAGAAGCAGCAATCGATTTGGCACGCCTTGCCGGTCTTTATCCAGCTGGGGTTATTTGCGAAATTCAAAATGCCAATGGTTCAATGGCGCGATTGGCAGATTTACATAAATATGCTCAACAACATCAGCTGTGCCTTATCACAATTGCCGATTTAATAAGCTACCGGCTTAGCAATGAACGCTTCGTGGTGCGCGAAGCAGCAGCCAACTTACCCAGCCAATTTGGCCATTTTGAAGCCATTGGTTATCGCAATAGTCTTGATGGACAAGACCATCTTGCAATTGTTAAAGGGAATCCAAAAGCCAGCAATAAACCTGTATTGGTAAGGGTTCATTCGGAATGTCTCACCGGCGATGCATTTGGCTCCTTACGGTGCGATTGCAGGCCCCAACTGGAAGCCGCCTTACGCATGATCGAAGCAGAAGCATGTGGGGTGGTGGTTTATTTACGCCAAGAAGGTCGTGGTATTGGCTTAATAAACAAACTCAAGGCCTACTCTCTTCAAGATGGAGGCCTAGACACCGTTGAAGCAAATGAGAAACTTGGTTTTGCAGCAGATTTACGCAATTACGGTGTTGGCGCCCAAATCCTTTTTGATTTAGGGGTTCATCGTCTGCGGCTAATCACCAATAACCCTCGGAAAATTGCAGGCCTTGGCGGCTATGGGCTTGAAGTGGTGGAACGCTGCCCCCTGGTGATAAATCCAGGGGAACATAACGCTGCTTATTTGAACACTAAGGCCGAAAAACTCGGCCATCTAATGGGTTAAGCATCATTTTTTATTGGATGGTTACCTTATTTATGCGAGCACCATTTTTAATGGCGAGAACTACATCAAGATTTCCAGTAACACCAAAAACTGTATGTACACCATCGAGGTGAGGCTGAGCTCCGTGGCAAAGGAAGAACTGGCTTCCGCCGGTGTTCTTTCCAGCATGGGCCATTGAAAGACTGCCAGCTTGATGTTTGTTGCTGTTGATCTCGCAGTTAATTGTGTATCCAGGGCCACCGGTGCCAGCTACCCCTTTAGCCCCTTCTCTGCTGTTGGGGCAACCCCCCTGGGCCATAAAACCATCAATCACCCGGTGGAAGGCAAGACCGTCGTAGTAACCGTCATTTACAAGCTTGACGAAATTGGCCACGGTTTGCGGTGCATCGGTGTCGAACAACTCGATCTCAAGTTGGCCTGCATCTGTTTCCATCAAAGCCTTGGTCATTGGAGTGGTTCTCATGTGGAATGGGTGAACATTGGCACACCGAGATGGCCCCTGCGAATCCAAATCAAGCCCAATTGTCTGATGCCTTAATTGGTGTGCTGGGCGGCAGTGGTCTCTATGGGATGGAGGGCTTGAGTGATGTAGAGGAACTGCAGATAGAAACCCCCTTTGGAGCACCTTCCGACCTACTACTAAAAGGCCGCCTGGGCGCTGCGCCGGTTGTTTTTCTCGCTCGCCATGGCCGCCACCACAGTTTTCTGCCAACGGAAGTTCCCTACCGAGCCAATATCTGGGCAATGCGTTCATTAGGAGTGCGCTGGATACTTTCCTGTTCCGCTGTGGGCTCGTTGCAGGAGGCGGTGCAACCTCTGGATTTTGTGGTGCCGGATCAATTTCTAGATCGCACCCATCAACGACCCTGCAGTTTTTTTGGCGCAGGAGCTGTAGCCCACGTATCGCTGGCGGATCCCTTTTGTGGGGTGTTGTCAAAGCTGCTCTGCCAGGCCATCAAGGAGGTGTTGCCAGCAGATCGGAAATTACACACCGGTGGCACCTATCTCTGCATGGAAGGTCCGGCCTTTTCAACTAAAGCCGAATCAAATTTTTATCGCTCATTGGGCTGTGATGTGATCGGAATGACGAATCACACAGAAGCACGATTAGCTCGAGAAGCTGAGATTGCTTACACCACCCTTGCAATGGTTACTGATTACGACTGCTGGCATCCCAACCATGACTCAGTAACGGTTGAGATGGTGATCGCCAATTTGAAGGCCAATGCCAGCCTTGCCCAAAAGGTGGTACGAGCTGCTGCGGCACTCGTAGATCAGGAGCGGCCAAGCAGCGAAGCCCACAGCGCCTTGGCCTTTGCCCTAATGACAAACAAGGATCATGTGCCGGCTGAAACTCGCCAACGACTTGATCTGTTCACAAGTAACTACTGGGGGCCTTGCAACTGAAAACCATTCAGCTCTAAAGCAAGCCTTAAATTGCCCTGGGCTTTTTCTAGTAGTTCTATTGCTGAAGTTGCTGGCAACTGGGCTGCACTCATCAAAAGAGCAACCTTTACCGATCCACCTCCTTGCTTTAACAACAACAAACCTTGCTCGCGGTTTAGCCCCGCAAGGCTTGAAAGGATACGCAGGGCGCGATCCTCCAGCTTGGTGTTGGTAACAGCTACATCCACCATGCTGTTGCCATAAACCTTGCCAAGGCGCACCATCACGCCGGTTGAGATGATATTGAGGGCCATTTTGGTGGCGGTACCCGCCTTAAGCCGTGTGGAACCAGTTAGTAATTCAGGGCCGGTGAGCAAACGGATATCGATATGACAAGGCATTGCCACCTGGCTGCTGGGAACGCAAGCCAACGCCACCGCTAAAGCATCAAGCTCCATGGCATAACTCAAGCCCCCATGCACATATGGAGTGGTGCCTCCAGCAGCAATACCCACCAGGGCATCATCCGCACTGAAATCTGATTTTTGCAAATCCGCTTTCCCCGCATCAAACAAATCCTCCAAACCTTCGGAACTGCGCAGTAACGCCGGGGCACCACCAGCTAAGAGCCCCTGAACCATTTCTGGATCACTACAAAAAGTTGGCGGACACTCCGCAGCATCCAAAACCCCCAAACGACCTGATGTGCCTGCCCCTAAGTAAAAAAGACGCCCCCCATTTGCTAGGCGTGCACTGATTGCCTCAATTGCTGCAGCAAGCTCTGGCACCGCCGCTTCAACCGCCTGTTGCGGCAATTTATCTTCGTTCGCAAATAGTTTTGCCAACTGCAGCGAGCTCAGTTGATCAAGATTTTCACTAGCCCTATTTACCTGTTCCGTTAACAAATAACCGCGATCAACATTCACAACAAGCCCTCCAAAGAGCGGCGAAATGCCTCAAGATCCGCCTCTTCTGATGTTGTTTGGAGCTGTTCTTTCCAGCTGGTGGTGGATAGATTTTGCTCAGGTGGAGCTAACAGCAAGCGATCTTCAGCAGATTGCGGCATAAAACCTGATGGCACGAAGCGGGCTTCATATCCGGCCTGGCTGCAAAACATTTCCACCTCTTCCCGTAGAAGCGTCTCAACGCTGGCGCAAGGGAAATCCTGGGCTTCCAGCAGGCCTGCATAGCGTTCAGCATCGTCTTGATTGGCAAACAGCAACACAACAGTGCGGCCATTCAATTCGAGGGAATGGATCCCTTCTGCATCGCTGCCGGAATCAAACAGCAACACATGAACTCGTTCGCTCACCTATCCCCCATGCAGAGCAGTCATTCTTCCAGCAATTCCGCCAAGCGCCGATATAAAGCAACTTCTGCATCACTACAAGTTTCAGGCACCACCAACCTCACCTCCACGATCTGATCGCCACTACGGCCGTGGCGCTCTAGGCCACGGCCCCGCAAACGCAGCAGTTGCCCACTGGAAGTGCCAGGTGGCACCCTCAGCCGCACTGGCCCCGCAAGGGTGGGAACCACCGCCTGCGCACCTAAAGCACCTTGAGGTGCCGGCAGATTTAAGCGATAAAGCACCCTCAAACCATCAATTCGGAGATCATCGGCAGTGCGAACCTGCAACAACAAAAAATGATCGCCGCCACCTGGAGCAACCCCTTCCAGCCTTAAACGCCAACCATCACCCGCTTCAGGGGGGGTTTGCACCTCAAGCGTTAGGCCATCAGGTAATGAAACCTGCACTGTGCTGCCCTCTAGGGCCTGATCAGGCGAAAGTTTGACGATGCTCTCGAAATCACCCTGAAACTGCACGGGGGCAGGGGGAGGTGGCGGGGTTGTGGCGGGCCAAGCAGCTGGCTCCGGTTCATATTTTTTACCAAATAATGCCGCTAAGTACTCATCAAAATCTGGAAATCCAGCGGCAAACCGATCCTCTTCTTCGCTGGGTTCAGACGTTTCCCAGGCCTGACGGCGGCGGGGGTCACTCAGTACCGCGTAGGCCTCGTTTATGCGTTTAAAACGTTCCTCCGCAATTGGGTCGTTTGCATTTAGATCAGGGTGCCAACGGCGGGCTAAGCGGCGAAAAGCCTGCTTTAACGCCTGCTGATTAGCGCCGGGCTCTAAACCCAAGGCAGCCCAGTGGTCTTGGGGGTTTGGCGCAACCATCACCGGCCTCAATAGCGCCCCCAGGGATCATCAGGGCGCTTGCCACCTCGATCCCAATCATCCCAATCGTCGTCTGCAAATAATTCATCTTTAAGAGAACCCAAAGTGCTGCGAATGCCTTGGAACGGCCCAGCAGGTTCCGCCTCTCGACGTTCAGAGCTAAGGCGCCGATTGAGGCCGTATAAAGCTTCTTCCAAGGAACTCATCAACAGATCCAACTCACGCTCATCGAGCTGATCAACACCTTCCCTTAGGTCGCGCAAGGCACCTTCAACGCTGCGTTGTTGCCGCTCAGCTCCGTAGGGGCCAAGTTCAAGGGCAGCATCCCGTAAGCGACGTTCCGCTTGGGCGATCAGGGTTTCAGCGCGATTACGCCGATCTACTTCCAAACGGCGGCGGCGATCATCAATAGCTTTACTGGCCGCCTCGGCAAGAAGTAGATCAATTTCTTGTTGGCTGAGGTTTGAGCTGCCCTGCACCGTGACGCTTTGACGCCTGCCGGTGGTGCGATCGGTGGCGGACACCTGCAGGATTCCATTGGCATCAACATCGAAAGCAACCTGCACCTGGGGCACTCCCCTTGGGGCTGGGGGTATGCCGGCAAGACGAAAACGTCCGAGTGATTTGTTATCACTTCCCATTTGGCGCTCCCCCTGCAAAACATGAATATCAACGGAGGATTGATTTATTTCTGAAGTGCTAAAAACATCAGAACGCCTAACCGGAATAGGGGTATTTCTGGGGATAATCACCTTCATTACGCCTCCGATGGTTTCAAGACCCACCGAAAGCGGAGTTACATCGTTGAGCATCAAATCTCGTAGTTCACCTGTGAGGATTCCGGCCTGCACAGCAGCGCCAATCGCCACCACCTCATCTGGATTCACATTCTGACTCGGCTCTTTTGGAATCAAAGTACGCACTAGTTGTTGCACCATCGGCATCCGGCTACCTCCACCTACAAGCACAACTTCGTTAATATCTTCAGGTGCTAATCCTGCATCTTGCAGCGCTTCTTGCACAGGCTTCAACAAGCGATCAAGCAGGTCGCTGCAAAGCGACTCAAAGGTGGGTCTATCTAAATTAATTTCCAAATGCAAAGGGCCATCGGCGGCTGTAGCAATAAAAGGAAGGGAAATCTGGGTTTGCTGAGTACCTGAAAGTTCTTGTTTGGCTTTTTCAGACACCTCTAAAAGGCGCTGAAGAGCTTGGCGATCACGCCGTAAATCAATCTGGTTGGTTTTGTAAAAAGCATCAGCTAACCAATCAACAATGCGTTGATCAAAGTCATTACCACCCAATTGAGTGTCGCCACTCGTTGATTTCACATCAAACACACCGTTTGCAATCCGCAATACAGACACATCAAATGTGCCGCCGCCAAGGTCAAATACCAAAACCGTTTGGGAACGGCTGCGATCAAAACCGTAGGCAAGGGCCGCTGCGGTGGGTTCGTTCAAAATCCGCTCAACGTTTAATCCCGCCAATCGACCTGCATCTCTTGTGGCCTGGCGTTGGGCATCATCGAAATATGCGGGCACAGTGATAACGGCTGCTTCAACCGCTTCCCCCAGGTAGCTGCTGGCATCGTCTACGAGTTTGCGCAGCAAACAGGCCACCAATTCTTCAGGGGCAAATTCCCGCTCCATACCCGGGCAAACCACACGAACTTGCCCTTGATCGTTTGCTCTTACGGTGTAAGCAACAGCTTGGCTGGCATCGTCTAATTCATCCCACAAACGCCCAATTAAGCGCTTCAAATTGCTGAAACTGTTGCGCGGATTCAGCACCAATTGGCGACGAGCTGCCTGTCCTACCAGCAGCTCCCTTTCACGGTTGAAGCCCACCACAGAAGGAGTGGTTCTCATCCCTTCCGCATTTGCTACAACAACAGGTCGACCTCCCTCCAATACTGAGAGCACCGAATTGGTGGTGCCGAGGTCTATACCAACGATCCTCCCCATGGACCTGAGCGAATGTTTTCACGCTAACGGGCGATTGCAGTTGAGTCAGCCCCTTGGGGCATAATCCAGTCTTAAGAAATTGCACTTAAAAATTGAGAGAACGAATTTTGGCTCCCATGCCCGTCGCCAAGAAAGCCATTGCTCTTAGTGCCATTGCGGCCCTTAGCACTGCCACTCTCCTGCCTCTAATTGCTCAAACCACTATCAGTGGTGCGGGCGCTACCTTCCCAGCTCCGATTTATCAACGCTGGTTTGCGGATTTCGCAAAAACAAAGGGTGGTGGGCAAGTTAATTATCAAAGCGTCGGTTCGGGTGCGGGCGTTCGTCAGTTTGTTGCTGGAACCGTTGATTTTGGTGCAACAGATGAGCCCATCAAGGCTGCAGAGGCTGCCAAGGTTGATCGCGGTGTAGTTCAAATTCCAATGGTTGGTGGCTCCATTGCCGTTGCATACAACAAGCCTGGTTGTGAACTGAAGCTCACCCAGAAGCAAGTTGTTGATGTTTTCCTTGGCAATATCAATGATTGGAAGCAGCTGAAATGTGCTCCAGGCCCTATTTCTGTAGCCCACCGTTCAGACGGTTCAGGAACTACTTTTGCTTTTACCAATAGTCTTTCAACCTTTTCACCTGAGTGGAAGAGCAAGGTTGGCGAAGGCAAAAGTGTTCAGTGGCCAGTTGGTATTGGCGGCAAGGGTAATGAAGGAGTTTCGGGAGTTATCCAGCAAACCCCAGGTTCAATTGGTTATTTAAATCAGTCTTATGTAAAGGGAGTTATTAAAGCTGCCGCCATCCAAAATAAAGCTGGTAAATTTGTAAAACCAACAGCTGTTTCTGGAGCTGCCGGTTTAGACAACATTACCCTTGATGCGATGAACGCCGGGGAAGATCCAAATCCAGCAGGCGTTAAGAGCTATCCAATTGTTACTCTCACTTGGATCCTTGCATATAAATCAGGTAACGGCGAAAAAGCAGACG
>VFLB01000149.1 GCA_009914645.1 Synechococcaceae bacterium Bin_79_3 | reverse complement strand
CGGCTGCTCGTAAGGGCTTGAAATTCCGGTGAAGTCTTTAATTACTCCAGCCCTGGCCTTGGCATAAAGACCCTTTGGATCGCGGCCCTCGCACACAGCAAGATCTGCAGCGCAGTAGATCTCAATAAAATCAGTATCCGCCACTAGAGCTCTGGCCTGGGCTCGATCGGCTTGAAATGGCGACACAAAAGCTGTAAGGGTAATTAATCCAGCATCAAGAAATAGTTTTGCTACTTCACCAATGCGGCGAATATTTTCTTCGCGATCAGTATCAGAAAAGCCTAAATCTTTGCAAAGGCCATGGCGCACGTTGTCGCCATCAAGCACATACGTAGCTAAGCCGCGCTCAAACAGCACCGCATTCACGGCATTTGCAAGGCTGCTTTTGCCTGAACCCGATAAACCGGTAAACCAAAGGATGGCGCTGCTGTGGCCCCGTTGCCTGGCGCGGGCAACACGATCAACAGAAGCATCGTGCCAAACAATATTGGTGGCAGCACCCATAGATTTCTTTTTGATTAGCTCTTCATTCTGAATCATTCGCCTCCACCCCAACCAATTGCCGCAGACCTGCAACCTTTATTGCAGCAACTCAAAACCCATGGGTTCAAGGTGCGCTGGGAGCCACCTCCAAAAATTGGGGTTTATGGATTATTCGAAGGCCGCAGCCGCACGCTTTGGGTGCATCCAATCACTTTTGATCTTGGGATTAGCCGGCAAACCCTCCTGCACGAGGCGGTGCATGCAGCCCAAAGCTGCCCCCAAGGCAAGCTCACCAGGCTTGGCATCCCTGCGCCTGTTAGCCCCTTAATCGCCCAGGAAATCAGCTCAATTCTTTTTAGGAATTACCACGTAAAAGATCGGGGTTTGGAACAGGAAGCCTTCAGCTTGCAAGGGCAAACCGCTGCCCCTTCAATTCTTGTGAAACTATTGCGGCAACGCTGTAAAACCTAGCCACCAGCTTGTTTTGGCCGGTAGCCATCCTTTTCCAGTGCAGCCATCGCAGCTGCCACCTGATCCCCTTGCAGCTCAATTACGCCATCTTTAATCGTGCCCCCTGTGCCAGCTACCGCTTTTAGTTGTTTTAGGAGTGCTTTTAGCTCAACTTCCGCTGCTTCCAGGCCTTTGATCAGAGTTACGAGTTTGCCGCCTTTACCTGCTTTAGTGCGCTGCACCCGAATGGTTTGTTGTGATTTTGCGCTTGGTTCAGCTGAGGGGCGTTGGATCGCCCCTGAATTACTGCTGAATTCCTGCCATGCCCCCTTGCGGGATTTTGATTCCATCTACCGCTCCAGGTTGCAATCCCTTCTTAATATTGATTATGGACATCCCTCCGATGAATCTAAATGTGGTGAATCTGCGATTTGCAGATCCCCATGGCCCGGAAAGTTGCGCTGAAGTGGGCTTAAAACTAAATAATGCTCCTATCGGCCCTAAAGCCAGCAATACCTGCAGGGTGGGCAAAGGTGGAATTCGCATCATCGAACCCCAAGGCTGGCCCCCTCTTACCCCACCAGCTCCTTAGGCTGCAAGTAATTAAGCGGCTGAACCGGTGATTTCAGTTGGATCTCTTTCCAAAGCACAGTTAGACAAATCTGCGCGGCCAGATCAACTCGGACGTTTTGGCCGCTTTGGTGGCCAATACGTGCCAGAAACTTTGATGCCAGCCTTAGCGGAATTGGAACGCGCGGCAGCAGAAGCATGGGCTGATCCAGCTTTTACAAACCGTTTAAATCACCTACTTAAAACTTATGTGGGTAGGGCAACCCCTCTTTACGAGGCGGAAAGACTCACCAGCCACTATTCAAGGCCCGATGGAGGTCCACGCATCTGGCTGAAAAGGGAAGACCTTAATCACACCGGTGCCCACAAGATAAATAATGCCCTCGGCCAAGCATTGCTGGCTTTACGAATGGGTAAGAAACGAATCATTGCTGAAACCGGCGCTGGCCAACACGGAGTTGCCACTGCAACGGTGTGTGCCCGTTTCGGATTGGAATGTGTGATTTATATGGGCGCCGAAGATATGCGGCGCCAATCATTAAATGTTTTCCGGATGCGCCTACTTGGGGCAACAGTGCAACCTGTTACGGCCGGCAGCGCCACCCTTAAAGATGCCACCAGCGAAGCAATTCGCGATTGGGTAACCAATGTTGAAACTACCCACTACATCCTTGGTTCAGTAGCTGGCCCCCATCCATATCCAATGCTCGTGAGAGATTTTCATGCCGTAATCGGCGAAGAAACCAAACGCCAGTGCGCTGAAGCTTTTGGCCGCCTGCCTGATGTGTTGCTGGCCTGCGTTGGGGGAGGCTCAAACGCTATGGGTTTATTCCATCCTTTTGTGGGGGATACCAGCGTTCGCATGATTGGAGTTGAGGCCGCAGGCGACGGTGTTGCCACAGGCCGGCATGCTGCCACGATCACCCAGGGCAGGGTGGGGGTATTGCACGGGGCCATGAGCCTTTTATTGCAAGATGAAGAAGGCCAAGTAATCGAAGCGCATTCAATTAGTGCCGGCCTCGATTACCCCGGAGTGGGGCCAGAACATAGCTATTTCAAGGAGATTGGCAGAGCTGAATACGGCGCCGTAACCGATCAAGAGGCCCTTACAGCCCTGCAACTTGTGAGCCAATTAGAAGGAATCATTCCAGCGCTTGAAACGGCCCATGCCTTTGCTTGGCTTGAAACCCTTTGCCCCACCCTGCCCGCGGGCAGTGAGGTGGTAATTAATTGCTCCGGCCGCGGCGATAAAGATGTAAATACCGTTGCTGAAGCCTTAGGAAAGCAAGCGCTCTAGGCGTGCCGCCACACTGCGTACCGCCGCCTGAGCGGTGGCATAGGCCATCCGCATCGGCCCGATCAAAGCAACCCTGCCCTCTGCTCCACCTTTAGCCCGATAGGGGGCCTGCACCACCGCACAACCTTTTAAGGCGGGATCTGGATGTTCGGCGCCAATCCACACCCCACCAGGAGCCAACAATTCATGGGGATTAAGCAATTCATGGGGACGCTGTTCCACCAACTGCAGCAAGGGCCGCAAACTGGCGGTTTGGCTGAATTCCGGTTGGCCAAGCAAACCCGCTAAGCCCATCGTGAGCGCACCCTCCGCCGAGCGATTACGGCGGCGGTTGTGGCTATCCAGGGCTCTACGTAATGGCGCCCCACTTTGCTGCAGTTGAGGTGGCAGAGAAGTCCAGGGGATTGAGCTGCCCCGCACCCCCGCTGGCTGCTCCAACTGTTCCGCCAGCCAACGCTCTAGGGCCTCCAGTTGGCCAGCACCCTCCTCAGGTAAGCGCAGGTTGAGGCTGCTGGTAACGGCCGCGCTTTCCACTAAAAAAACCAACAAACGATCACCACTGGAAACCAACCGCATCGCCTTGAGCCGCGGCTCCCCTCGCTGGGGCCGGGTAATCAAGCTCATCAATCCAGTGAAATCTGCCAGCCGGCGTGCCAAGTGTTGCAATAAATCCTCAAGAGCAGCCCATTGCAGGCTTAATTCGGCCAGCTCTCGATCCAACTGTTGCGCTGCCGGGCCTGGCGCCGGTAGCAAGCAATCAACGTAGTGGCGATAACCCTTGGGGCTTGGCACCCGGCCGGCAGAGGGATGGGGTTGGGTTAATAAACCCTCTTGCTCTAGCGCTCCCATGGCAGAGCGCACCGTGGCGGGGCTGGCATCTAGGCCAAAGCGTCGCACCAGGGTTTGGCTGCCTACTGGTTCCACCGTATCTACGTAGTGCCTCACCGTGGCCTGCAGAACTTGCTGCTGGCGACGTGGCAGTGGTTTCACAACAGTTGATCCAACCTTCGCTAATGCTACGAACTAACCGTGAAGTTCCAGCAAAGCGTTACCTAATAGCGGGGCACAGCGGAATCCACCTGCACGCTCCAAGCATCGATTCCCCCCTCTAAATTCCACACTTTTGTGTAGCCATGGGTTTCCATTAACCAGCAGGCAAATTGCCAGCTACGAATGCCGCCATGGCACATCACCACAAGATTTGGATCCGTGCCCAACAGTTGAGGCAAACTGCCAAGCCAGTTTTGCGAATCACTAAGCGGTAGATGCACAACTCCTGGCAACGACGCAAGGACCAGCTCCTCCAGCTCGCGCACATCAAGCAGCAGCAGGGCTTCCCCGGCCTCTAAACGCTGAGCCAGTTGCTTAGCTGAAACGGATTCGGGCAAGGCCATGGCGAGCGGGGCAATCATCTCCCAGGATGATGGGTGCAACACCGCGCTCAAATTGCCGCGTTGTGGATAAATTCCGCCTCCCACCGATTTCCAGATTTACAGCGATCCTGCTGGCCATAAGCATTGGCCTTGCTGCCATTGGTATGGGCGGTTGGTGGTGGCTGCAACGCAGCAGTCCGTTGCATTTTCAAGCTGAACAATTGCATGAGCCAGCTGCTGCCAGGTTTTTACCCCGCAATGCAAACCTAAGTTTCTATCTGCAGCTAGATCCAAATCAATTACCTGCCTACGGCCGTGCAGTGGCTCGTTCAAAGCAGCGCAATAGTGCCGCCAATGCCCTCACTCAGCTGCGAAACGGTTTATTTGCAACTGCTGGGCTCAACTACAACAACGAATTAAGCAACTGGATTGGCCCTGAGCTTGCTATCGCGCTCACGGCAAGCAGCAACAACCAAATCCAACCCAGTTGGGTGCTTGCCCTCTCCAGCCGTACCGCAACCGGGGCAAGGGAATTTCTGCAAACTTTTTGGCAAACCCGCAGCCTCGCAGGTGGTGATCTCTCGATCAGCAGCTACAGGGGCCTTGGCTTGATCAGCAGCAGCAACCCTGAGGCCCCGTTAGCAACCGCCTTAATCAACGACCAACTGGTGTTGATTACCTCAAGCCGCGATGCCTTAGAAGACGCCCTAGATAGCTCCCAGGTTGATGCGCTGAATCAATCCAGTGATCCCCAGCTCCAAAACTGGTTAAAACAAAACCGCAAAGGGGTGGCATTGCTTCGCAGTGATGCCACCGGCATCAGTCAATTGCTTGGGCTGCCAGCAAAGCTGGTGGCAGAAGAGCAAATGCAGCAGTTAGTTGGATCTATTGCTGTGCAGGGCAGTGAATTACAGCTGGCAGCACAAATCAGCACAGGGATTGATCGCAACGACCCCCCCCTGGGCGATCGAGCTAACCAATGGCTGCAGCAACTGCGCCACAGCGCTGATCAAATCAATATCAGCAACGCCAACAGCAGCCTAAATTCACTGCTCACAGTGGCAGTAACGAAACCTGGGCCCCTGCTCAGTGAATTGCAACGCCAAAACCAAGGCCCGCTTCTGCTGGCGTTAATAAACAGCAACCAATGGCTAGCTGCTACCGATGTAGCCAACCCGAGCCCAGAGGCTCTTAACCAACCCTTACACCTTGCTGGCTTTGATCCCACCAGCATTAACAGCATGGATGTGTGGAGTCGTTTATCCGGCCAAACCAACCGCGCTGGGGAATTAAAAGCAATTCTGGCTGGGGCCAGCGCCAGCAAGGCAAACGTGCGTTGGTGGAGCAACAACTTTGACGAACTGCAAAATCAATTACAAACAAAAGGAGTTAACAAAAAAGCACCATTTATCGATGCTCAAAGCGTTGTATTTTCTCAATTAGGGCCAAAACTAAGCAGGGATTTGCTGGGGCACTGGTCTTTTTGGCAAGGCTTACAACTTTTAGCCGCACAACCGCTTAGCCCTGCGGTTAACGGTTTGGAGTACATGTTGGAGGAAGATAAAACCAGTCTTGATCTCAAGGCCACATTGCATTTCAGCTAACCCCATGGCTCGCGAACTTTTATTGATCCGCCATGGCATTGCCGTTGAACGGGGCAGCACTGCCACTGATGAAGAACGGGCTCTCACCTCAGAAGGCAGGGCACGCACTCGGCGGGTATTAGAACGCTTGGAACGCTTGGGGCTCACCTGTGGCCCACTGGTGAGCAGCCCCTTGGTAAGGGCGCGGCAAACCGGCGAACTTGCCCTTGAGCGAAAATTAGGAAATAGCCTTTCTTTTAGTAACTCCTTGGCACCAGGCCAAGACCCATTGCCACTGCTGCGGGAACTTCTGGAGGAACCCTGGGAACGCCTTGGCCTTGTGGGCCATGAGCCAGATATGGGCCAACTGGCTAGCTATCTGTTGGGCTGCCAAACCCATAGCCTCCAGTTAAAAAAAGCCGGTGTGGCTCTACTGGCCCTAGATGAACCTCTACTTGATCCTGGTGCTGCCCAATTACGCCTGTTGTTAAGCCCCAAGGTGCTGCTAGACGGGGGCAAGGAGTAACAGATGGCTCTTGAAAACAGCGGTTTTAGTCCGGGTCTTGAAGGTATCCCCGCCACCCAATCAGCCATCAGCAATATCGACGGGCAGCGCGGGATTCTCAGTTATCGCGGCTACGACATCGCAGATCTCGCAGCCAAAAGCAGTTTTTTAGAAACTGCTTATTTATTAATTTGGGGCAGCTTGCCTGATCCGGAAAATTTACGCGCTTTTCAGCACAACGTGCAAATGCATCGCCGGGTGAGCTTTCGCATCCGCGACATGATGAAGTGTTTCCCCGCCGGAGGCCATCCCATGGATGCCTTGCAGGCAAGCGCTGCATCGCTCGGGTTGTTTTACTCAAATCGAGCCTTAGATGATCCCGATTACATCAGCGAAGCGGTGGTGCGGCTATTAGCCAAAATCCCAACAATGCTCGCCGCTTTTCAGCTAATCCGCCGCGGCCAAGATCCAATTCAGCCCCGAGAGGATTTGCCCTACGCCTCAAATTTCTTATACATGCTCACCGAGAAGGAGCCAGATCCGCTTGCTGCCCGCATTTTTGATGCCTGCCTGGTGTTACATGCGGAACACACCCTTAATGCGAGCACCTTCAGCGCTCGGGTAACAGCTAGCACCCTCACAGATCCCTATGCAGTAATTGCATCTGCTGTGGGCACTCTGGCTGGCCCGCTCCATGGCGGCGCCAATGAAGACGTGCTGTTGATGCTGGAGCAGATCGGAACTGAAGATCGCGTGGAGGCTTACCTAGATCAAGCGATCGCCGAGAAACGCAAGGTAATGGGATTTGGCCATCGCGAATATCGAATTAAGGATCCCCGCGCCACGATCCTGCAAAAGCTGGCAGAACAGCTATTTGATCGCTTTGGCAACGACCAGATGTACGACGTAGCCCGCCGCTTTGAAACCCTTGCTACCGAACGTTTAGGCCCAAAAGGGATTTTCCCCAATGTGGATTTTTATTCCGGTTTGGTGTATCGCAAGCTTGGTATTCCTACGGATTTATTTACGCCTGTTTTTGCCATTGCAAGGGCTGCTGGATGGCTTGCCCATTGGCGCGAACAGCTGGGGGCAAATCGTATCTATCGACCCACCCAGATCTATACCGGCGAAATAAATCTGCCTTGGCTGCCCTTAGAGCAGCGCTGCGGCAACAACAAATAAACAACTAGGCCCACACTTGGGTAAGTTGCACATATCGGATCGGAGCCATGGCCCCAGACCTAACCCTTGATCTGGAATCAGGATTCCGCAGCCTGCTTGAAAGCGCTGGGGTAAGCCCTGGCGCCAGCAGGCTGCTTTGGTTGCCTTTACCAATGCTGCTGGTGCTTATTTCAGCAGTGGTGGGGGTGCTGGTAACCGTTTGGTTGGAGCGCAAAATTTCCGCTGCGGCCCAGCAGCGCATCGGCCCTGAATACGCAGGTGCCCTTGGCATTTTGCAGCCGATTGCCGATGGGCTCAAATTACTTTTTAAAGAAGATGTAGTTCCCGCTAGGGCAGACGGCCTGCTGTTCACCTTGGGGCCGGTGCTTGTGGTGGTGCCGGTGATCCTGTCTTGGCTAGTGGTGCCTTTTGGTCAGCATTTACTGATCAGCAATGTGGGGATCGGAATTTTTCT
>VFLB01000158.1 GCA_009914645.1 Synechococcaceae bacterium Bin_79_3 | reverse complement strand
TTGGCAGCAATTGGGTGCCCAATGGTTATGGCTGGGTATTTCCGATGCAGCCCGGTTGCCTCAAGGTGGGAGTGTGTCGTTTGCCTAATCCGAATAAGCAAGCTGGCCCTTCTCTTGGGGTTCTACAAAAAAAAGTGTTGGGATTGTTGGATCTACACGGTGCAAGGGTTCTCGATCGCCATGGGGGGTTAATTCGCAGCCGAGTTGGTCGTAGCGACTGCCATGGCCGCGGCCGCTTACTAGCTATTGGAGATGCGGTGAGCACCGCCAACTTGCTGGGGGGAGAGGGCATCCGCCACGCAATGGAGAGCGCCAGGGTTCTCGCCCCATTGCTGTTAGAAAACCTGGCTAACCCAAATAACTTGATTAAGAGCTATAGAAAAAAGCTCAAATGCCAACTCGGAGCGCGCTGGAACCTAAGTGGCCGCCTTGCCCAGCGCACTTGGCAAAGACTTCACACAAATCAGGCCGATCAACGCATGGAAAAGTTGCTGCAGGGCTTAAAGCACTGCAGCGCTGCTGATCTTTCGGAACTGCTTTTTAACTATCGATTTGAACGGTATGGCTTGCGGGCCCTGCCGTATTTGTTTGGTATGGGCGGGCGCTCAAAGAGCTCCTGAGGCCGCTAAGCCTTGAATAGCACCAATACCAATGATGTGGCCAAGGCTGGTGGTGGCGAGCAGTGCGCCGTAGCCAAAACCACCAAAGAAACTGCTGTTGGGCAAACCACGGCCCTCACTTGGATATTTGATGGTGGCCTTGCCTATAGCGATTGCAATCACATTGCAGAGAATCATCACGAGCCCCACTTTTGGTGTCCAAGAAACCACCGCAGGGGTGAGGGCTAGTACTGGGCTGATCAGATGGGGAATAAAGGTCATTGATCCGAGGGCAATCGTGCTGCGATCTGATCATCTAACCCATTGGTGGATTTTGCCGGCCCCCGTAAGACTTGTTTACTGCCAAAGCCCAAAAGCAATACCAAATTGCTAATGCTCAGAAATGCCTCAGCACCGCCATGAAGCCAATCCACATTTGCCAACTCTTCTCCGTAGCGGCTAAGGGCGACAGCAGCGGCAACAATTGTGATCGCAACAAATAAAAGGGTTAAGCCAAAGCCCCAAAGGGCAAGCACTGGAAACCTGCCACTTCGTTTGGCCCACCAAAGGAAAAGAAGGTATGGAAAGAGAGAGAGGGCAAATAAAGGGGCCGCAGGATCGTTCATCGCAGCCGCACCAGAGGTGATCGCGCCAGCCACCAGGCAGCTGCAGCGAGGCAGCAATTACCCAGCAGGGTTAAACCCGCTTGAAGTGTTACGAGCCAATGCAATTCAATGCTGTTGTCGAAAAGGTGCCAGGTGCAGGCGCAAAGGGCACTAACTAGAGCTGGCAACATGGCTAAGGCGAGCCAGCGCCATTCAGGTTCTTGGCGTTGCTCACCCCAAACCACCACAGCGGCAATAGCCAGCAGCCATTCCAATACAGAGCTGAGATGTATCACCCAGGTATGAAAGGAAAGAATGTGCATTGTTTGTTTTATTAGGGCCAATCTAGGAATGCCATGGCTCACACTGGCAGGCGCTTAAGCGATCGCCATGGCTTCTACCAAAAAAAAGCTGCTGATCTGCGGTTACTACGGCGAACACAACCTTGGCGACGATGCTTTATTGCAAGCCTTGTTGGCAGAGCTTCCAGTTGGATGCAGCGTTGTGGTTACCGCTGCCGATCAGGCTCAGGTGCGGAAACGCTTTGGAGTACAAACTTGTAACCGTCGCAGTTTTGTTAATACTTTTAAAGGTTTAATTCGCTGCAAATATTTGATTTTTGGTGGCGGTAGTTTGCTGCAAGACAGCACAAGTTTTAAAAGCTTGTTGTTTTATAGCGCCTTGATTATTGCCGCAAGGTTGCAAGGCAAATCCGTAGTGCTTTGGGGCCAAGGCCTTGGCCCCCTCCGGCGCTGGTACAGCCGTTTGTTAGTGCGATTGCTTTTAGCCAATGTGCAATCTGCAAGTTGGCGTGATCCAGATTCCGCTGCTCTGGCGAAAGAATTGGGAAGAAATCCCACCCCTTCAGATCCAGTGGGTGCTGATCCGGTGTGGGGGTTAGCAAGGGGGCATTGGCGCGGCAAGGGCGGTGCAATCGTGCTTGCCTGGCGTCCAACCCCTTTATTGCAGGCTCCTCAATGGCGAATTTTGCTAGGGGCTGTTTCTTTGTTAGCGCAACAAAGTAAAAGGCAAGTGTTGTGGTTGCCGTTTCACGCCAATCAAGATCGCGGCCTGTTGCTTGATTTGTATCAAAAAGGTTTTATGCCTGAAGCCCTTTGGCAGTGTTCAAGGGAATTGAATTTGGAGCGGCCTGAAGAAGCAATGGCAGAAGCGTCTTTATCGGGATTGGTTATTGCCATGCGTCTGCATGCCTTAATTCTTGCTGCTTTAACAGGCGCCCCCTGTGCCGCCTTGAGCTACGACCCCAAGGTTTCAGCCGCTGCAACAGCACTCTCTTGCCAATGCCTTGATTTAGCCCTGCTTCTAGGTGATCCAGAACAAATTAAAGATATCTGGATTAACCAGCTGGATAAACCTTTATCAAGCCACCAGATTGAAAGCCAAATTAATAGCTCTAAAAAACATCAGCGAGGCTTCGCTTTAGAGCTTGGCTAAATTAACTCCAAGCTCTTTAGCAAAGGCACCTAAACCTTTCTTCTGAACAGTGCGTAGTGCCCTGGTGGAAAGGCGGATTTTGATCCAGCGATTGCCCTCAGCCCACCACAACCTGCGGTATTGCAGGTTTACCTGCTGCAGCTTTTTGGTGCGTACGTGGGAGTGACTAACGGACATGCCGTTATTGGCCCGTTGACCTGTTAGCTGGCACACCCGAGACATTTAATCGATTCCAAATATGGATTAGCAAATAACTTTAGCAAAATAGCTGCCCTTGCCTCAGAGCCCCCTTTCCATCAGTTGTCCCATCAGATCGCAGCTGCGTTGCTGAAAGCCAGCCAATTGATTTGGTTCAAGGCCACCCACCGCGAGCCTCGCCATTTCATAAAGATGACGGCTTAGCTGTTGTGCAAGCTCAAGGCTTGGGGAGTTGGCCCCAGGGCTGGTGGTAATAACTGCTCCTGCTGAGAGTTTTAAAAGGCCATCTACCAGTCTGTGGCGTCGATTAACAAGCAGCACATGGTGATCGGGTAAGCCAGGTAAGCGTTGCTCCATCAAGGCGCCCATGTCGTTTAGACGGCGCATCTGTTCTGGCAACAAAATCAAAGCGGCGGGGGAATTGTCACCCTTGAGGCTCTGCACCTGAATGGTTATCTTTTCGTTTTCTAAAGATTGCTTGAAAAGGTCGCGCAACTTTTCACTTGCTTCTTTGCCATCGGCATCAGCAAGGCTTGGTTCTTGCTCCTGGAGGCTGGCATCAAGCTCGGAATCAACCCGTTGGAATTTCAATTCGCTATGGCGCATCTCCAGCCAGGGGATGAATTGAGCGTCAATTAAAGAATCAGCAAGCAGCACTTCTGTTCCTTGCCCTTGCCATAGAGCTAGAGCACCAGCTTGAGCCGCTTCATCGTTGCAATAAAGAATTCGATCTTTGCAAGCCGCTTCAGTGCGGGAGCGATAACCAGAAAGTGTGGTGAATGATTTTTGGCCAAAAGCGATCGGATCTGGATCTGCAGGCTCGCTAGATTCTGGCTCAGAAATAACGCTTGAAGTTGATTTTAAGGTAGTGCCAAATAAGATAATTTCAGCAATTTGTTCGGCAAATTTATCATCCTCCATGGCGCCAATTTTAATAAAAGGTGCAATAGATTCCCAGATTTCAGCATATCTATTTGGGTTGCTGCGTTTTAAATCTTTTAAACGGTCTCCCACTTTTTTAGCTACAAAGCCACCAATAGATCTTACTTTTCGATCGGTTTGCAATGCAGATCTACTCACATTTAGGGGAATATCTGGCGAATCAAGCACGCCCCTTAGGGGGAGCAGGTAACGAGGCACCACCTCTTTAATTGAGTCGCTAACAAAAACTTGATTGCAGTAGAGGCGAATTTCACCTTTATCCCAATCACCTCTGCCAGCCATTTGTGGAAAATATAAAATACCCTGCAAGTTATAGGGATAGTCTGTATTTAAATGCACCCAAAGTAAAGGGTCACCTTGGAAGGGGTATAAATAGCGGTATAGATTTAAATAATCCTCATCACTTAGATCTCTTGGGCTTTGTCTCCATGGCGCTTCTCGCTTATTGACCGTTTCGCCATCTAACTGAACAGCAACTGGCATAAAGTCGCAGTATGTAGTTATTAGATTGCGAATTCTTGCCGGTTCAATGTATTCGAGTTCTTCATCTTGAAGATGTAAGATTATATCGGTACCGGCTTCGCTGCGCTCCCCTGCTTGAAGGCTGAAATTTGGTGATCCATCACAACTCCAGCGCACAGCTTCTGCGCCTTCCTTTGCACTTAGGCTAACTAGCTCAACCTGCTTTGCCACCATAAAACTTGAATAAAAACCAAGACCAAAGTGGCCAATGATTGCATCACTTTCCCTTTTATATTTTTCAAGGAATTCTTCAGCACTAGAAAAGGCAACTTGATTTATGTAGCGCTTTACTTCATCGGCATTCATGCCGATGCCATTATCGCTAATTGTGAGAGTTTTAGCTTCGCGGTCAATTCTTATTTGTATGCAACCTTCAGGGCCTTCGCTGCAATCCCCCGCCATTGCGGCCATTCGTCTTTTACTAATTGCATCAGTGCCGTTGCTAACTAATTCCCTCAAAAATACTTCGTGTCCGCTGTAAACAGCTTTTTTGATAATTGGAAATATATTTTCTGTATGTATCTGTATCTGGCCGTTTTCTTCAAGCACCGTCATGGGTGAAACTTATAAAAGCTCTTGAACCATAGGCAGTTGTTGCTCCCTAGCTCAAGGGGCTTTGAGGGTGGGTTCTCCGAACCGATTTAATTGCGTTGTTGCAACTCGGGTCTTTCTTCTTGCAAAATCGCTCCCTCCACCGGACATACCTGTAGGCAAATGCCGCAGTCGATGCAGGTTTGAAAATCGATCCAATAGAACCCAGTTCCTTTTTGATTTGCCCCTTGGCCGGGATGGATACAAGCCACAGGACAAGCGTCAACGCAATCTGCAATGCCCTCGCACACGTTGCTAATAATCGTGTGGGCCATAGAAAGGAATGCAATCCTTGAATTTTAAGGATCAGCAGAGCCAATCGAGCAACTTGAGCCCCCGCGAACTTGCAAGCTGTTCTGCTGCTGCTTTGCTTTCACAGGGTTGGGGCCATAGTTCCGCCTGTTCGCCGCGGCTGTGGCACTGTTGCAGTAGATCGAGAGCAGTATTTAAGAGGGCTGAATTTTGAAAAGCCACCAACCAGCAATGCTTATTTGATTCTGGGGAATGACCGCTGGCGGATCCCAGTAATTGCCTCAAATCTCCAACTGCAAAGCTAAAACCCACCCCTGTAGCGCCACTAGATGGTGGGCTAAAGCGATTAACTAAGTTGTTGTAACGGCCCCCGTTTGCTACAGCCACTGGCGCATGGGGTCCTTGGCAAACAAGTTGCATTACCAAGCCGTCGTAGAGAGCAAATTGGGGTTGAAAGCTTGGATCCAGTTGCAAACGAATGCCTTTAGCCACAGCTATCGGCGCTAAGGCCGCTAACAATTGCTCTAGTTGCTTTAAAAGAAGATCTTCCCCTAGCAAATCGCTTAGCTGTTGCAGAACCAGAGCTGGTGCCCCTCTCAATTTAATAACCCGCTCAAGCAGCAATAACTGATCTG
The DNA here is from genome assembly GCA_009914645.1 of Synechococcaceae bacterium Bin_79_3. Classification (GTDB taxonomy): domain Bacteria; phylum Cyanobacteriota; class Cyanobacteriia; order PCC-6307; family Cyanobiaceae; genus Synechococcus_D. The sequence continues at coordinate 2,896 of VFLB01000158.1, read as the reverse complement.
CTGGCAGGGGTAATTGCTTTAAATCATGTTGATTACCTTGGCAAAGGGCGCGGCGACAACTTTGTTGCATCGGTTTATCCACCTTGGCTAGCACCAACTCAAGTAAGCCTTGATGGCCGATTAGCAGGCAGGGGGCGTGGTGCGGGGCCAGGGGCAGATGGCCAGCAGCATCTATTAGCAGCCTGAGTAGTTCTGCATCACCGGCAGGGCTAGCACTACCCATGAGCTCCACACCGCTCTGGAGTTGCTCATTAATCCTGGGATTTTCCCCCTCTGTGCGTTCGGCAAGAAAAATTGAGCCGCTGTAGTGCAATCGCAAAGGTCTTTGTAAACCCCCAAGGCGGGTACAGGCGGCTCGGGCGATGCTGGCGGTCATTTCTGGCCGTAGGCCCAAGGGCTCATCCGCCACCACCTGCAGTACCTGCTCTGAACAAATTGCACCGCCGGCTTCAAGGGTGTCTAATCGCTCGATACTGGGGGGGGTTACTTCGCTGTAGCCCCAAAGTTGATACACCTGCGCAAGGCGTTCGCAGATCCATCGATTTGCCCCCACATCCTGGGGCAACAGATCCCGGGCGCCACTGGCGGGTTGCAAGGCCATGGGGCTTGTTCAACTTTGGCCAAATCTATGGAGCAACAAGCCCTTCAGCTTGCAATTGGTGGAAAACTGGCGCCATAGATCTCGCCCGGCATCGGTTTACAACTTTTAAGCCCATCTACTAGCGGTTGCAAAAGTGCTGGGCTGCAAGCCAATACCCTGCCATTGTTTAGCTGTAAAGGGTTGTTGTTGTAGTCGCAAACTATTCCTCCTGCTGCCAATATCAAGGCCGCACCAGCCGCTAGATCCCAAGGTTGCAGGCCCCGTTCCCAATAACCATCAAGGCGTCCGGCAGCCACAAACGCCAGGTCTAATGAAGCGGCACCACCACGACGCACACCGTGGCAGCGATGAGAGAAGTAACAAAACTCCGTGTAATTGTTGTTTTGCACCTCAAAACGGTCGTAGGCAAAGCCCGTAACCAAAAGTGCATCGGCTAATTGATCACAACCAGAAACCTTCAACTGTTCACCATTGCAGTAAGCACCTAGGCCAATTCCGCCCCAATAAGACTGTTGCAAAGCAGGTGCCTCGATTGCCCCTAGATGAGGTTGGCCGTTTTTGAGCAACCCCACGGAACAGGCAAATAAAGGAAATCCGTGGGCGTAATTAGTGGTGCCATCAAGGGGATCAACACACCACTGCAAGGCACCAGCCGGACCCTGCATACCAGCTTCTTCCGCTAGTACACCAACATCGGGTGTGAACTGTTGGAGCACCTCAAGAACTGCTGCTTCAGCGGCAAGATCAGCTTCAGTTACAAGATCTCCAGGCCTTCCTTTACAGCGCACCTGCTCAAGTTTGCCCCAATGTTTTTTTAAGGCCAAAGCACCAGCTTTAGCTGCAGCTTGTGCAATTTCAAGCAGCTGTTGATCGGTTTGTATTGCCATGTTTCAGTGCTCCTCAAGGGGAATTGCTTTACGCACCCTGCCACGGGCAAATACCTGGCCGAATTGCAACATATAAACCTCATCTTCGCTTTGGGTTTCTGCCACAACAGCACCGCATACTTTTGCAACACAAAGCAATGCGTAGCCTTTTTCTTTTAGGGAACGCGATAAACCAAGGGCTTCAGGTTGCTCTAGGTTCCCTTCCAGCACCTTTACGGCGCAGGTGGTGCAAACACCATTGCGGCAACTAAAAGGCAATGGTGTTCCTAGGGCTTCAAAAGCTTCCAATACATAGGTACCTTCAGGAAGATCAGCGCTATGGGTTTCACCCCGCTGGCGGTCGTAAACCGTAACTCGATGAAATGCGGCCATAAGAAAATTGGGTGAACTGCTAAGTTGCCATTTGCGCAGGATTGCACTGCCGGGGAGAGGTGGCCGAGTGGTCGATGGCGCAGCACTGGAAATGCTGTATAGGGGAAACTCTATCGAGGGTTCGAATCCCTCCCTCTCCGTTTCAAAATCTTGCTCTTTAGGTAAACCTTAAAGAACTCACAAAGAAGCGCGGTCAAAATTGAGAAATTGAATCCGGGCTAATTATGGGTTTTGAGAACAAGCGCTCCGTCAAGAGCTCAGTTTCTGTTGTGTTAGGGCTCGCTGTGGGGCTCACCGCGGTTGTTACGCCACTTGCGGCCTTAAGCGAATCAGTGAGAATCAGCGGCTCCAGCACCGTGGCGCCAATAACAGAATTAGCAATTAAGGAATTTCGAGTTACCAGAGCAAGCAAAAAGGCTAAGTTTGAGCCAATAGTAATAAATGGAACTGGGGCAGGCTTTAGAGATTTTTGCAGTGGTAAAACCAGTATAAGTAATGCATCACGCCCTATAAATAGCAAAGAGCTAAAAGCCTGTTCAGCGGCAAAGATTAGTTTTTATGAGTTGCCCATTGGGTTTGATGCACTAACGGTTGTTGTGAATTCGGCAAATACCTGGGCTAAAGACATCTCTTTAATTGAATTAAAAAGATTATGGTCTCGCGATGCTGAAGGTAAAGTAGAGCGCTGGAATCAAGTAAATTTAGATTGGCCTGCAAAACCTATAAATCTTTTTGGACCCGGCAAGGATTCCGGAACATTTGAATATTTTAATAAGGCAATAACTGGCGATTCGGAAAATTCAAGATCTGATTATGGCAGCAGTGAAAATGATAATATAATCGCAAAAAATATTATTGCAGATCCAAACGCCATGGGTTATTTCGGCTTTTCTTACTTCAAAGCAAATCAATCTAAATTGCGCGCGCTTGCAATTGAAGGTCCTAAGGGTAATGTGATTCCATCGCTGAAGAATGTTCAAAATGAATCATATCAACCACTTTCAAGGCCAATGTTCATTTATGTGAACAGTAGGCA
>VFLB01000146.1 GCA_009914645.1 Synechococcaceae bacterium Bin_79_3 | reverse complement strand
TCAAGGGGGATTGTTATCTCTCCCCAGCGAAGGGGGCCACAGGGAATTTGCCCCTCGCAATGCTGATGAATTGCTGTTATTGGGTTGGTTACGCAAAGAACTAAAGCTCGATCGCCTTTCTGTAGAACGCATTGTTAGTGGCACGGGCCTTGGACTTATCTACCTATGGCTTGAGCATTGCGGGGGAGCAGAGGAACAATATTTTCTCTCAGATGCAGCCAAAGCCTGGAAGGAGCTGCCCCCAGGGGACCCTGAAAGACCTGATCTGCCGGCATTAGTGGCAACACATGCTGCCAACGGTGGCCAATTAGCAGGTAGAGCACAAGAAATATGGCTTGGCGCCTACGGCTCCGCAGCCGGCGATCTGGCAGTACATGAGATAGCTAGTGGCGGCTTGTGGGTGGGTGGTGGTACAGCGAATAAACAACTGCAGGGGCTGCAATCTGAAGCGTTCCTTGGCTCGATGGCTAAGAAGGGAAGGTTCAGTGAATTTGTTGGCAATCTGCCTGTGAAAGCACTAGTTGATAGCGACGCTGGTTTATTTAGTGCTGCATGCCGGGCTCGGGTGCTGGCAGAGTGCCGGTAGCAGAGGAATCGCCATGGAGGCGAGCGGCCATAAGGCAGCGCCAACCCAACCCAAAGTTGGGGAAGCAGTGATGGTTAATGTTCCAGCTACCACGGCCAATCTTGGCCCTGGATTCGACTGCCTTGGGGCAGCCGTGGAACTGGGCAACCGATTTCAGCTCACTGTGCTGGAGGGGGGCGGCACCCGTTTTGAACTAATTATTGAAAGTAGCGATGGGTCCCACCTCAGGGGGGGGCCAGACAATCTTGTGTACCGCTCTGCCCAGCGGGTATGGCGAGAGGTGGGCATGGAACCGATGGCCCTTGAAGCAAGAGTTCATCTGGCCGTACCCCCGGCCAGAGGGCTAGGCAGCAGTGCTACCGCAATTGTGGCGGGCTTGATGGGGGCAAATGCGCTGATGGGTGAACCCCTAGGCAAGGAAAAACTGCTTGAACTGGCAATTGATATTGAAGGCCATCCAGACAACGTGGTGCCTTCACTACTGGGGGGCTTGTGTTTAACAGCAAGAGCCGCCTCCCATCGTTGGCGAGTGGTGAGATGCGAATGGCACCCCACAGTGCAGGCGGTTATCGCAATTCCAACAATTCGCCTTTCAACAGCAGATGCCCGTAGGGCAATGCCTAAACAAATCGGTATCGCTGATGCGGTATCAAATTTGGGCTCCCTAACTTTGTTGCTTCAGGGGTTACGCAGCGGAAATGGCGATCTAATCGCTGATGGTATGCATGATCGCCTACACGAACCCTATCGCTGGCCCTTGATTCAAGGAGGTACTGAAGTGAGGCGGGCGGCAATGCAAGCAGGGGCTTGGGGCTGCGTAATCAGCGGCGCAGGGCCAAGCTTGTTAGCGCTATGCCCTGTTGATAAAGCACAACTTGTTGCGGCGGCTATGGCGATGAGCTGGGAGGGAAAAGGAGTTGGCGTGAGGAGTGAAATCCTGCAGCTGCAAAAAGGAGGCAGCAATTGGAGCAAAGCTGTGCCAATTAACTAGGTAAAACTACTCAGATGGAGGCAGTAAACTGATAGGTTGGCTGCTGCCCAGTGCTGGTGGCAAAAATTGGAATTGAGCCTGATTGTATTGCTGCCTCTTGTAGGAGTGCTTGTTTTGGCTGTATTGCCAGCTGGCTGGCAGAAGAGCTGTCGCTGGGTAGCCCTCGGCACCTTGCTTATTGATCTCGGATTGATGATCTGGACGTTTTGGCGTCACTTCGATCCAAGCCTGGGCAGCCTGCAACTGGTTGAACGCATTAACTGGCTGCCAGCAATGGGGTTGCAATGGTCTTTGGCGGCAGATGGGATTTCAGCCCCACTAGTACTGCTTAGCGGCCTCGTAACAATGCTTACTGTGGCTGCAAGTTGGAAGATTGAATTAAAACCAAGGCTTTATTTCGCTCTTTTATTAGCTCAGGCTTCAGCTCAGGGGGTTGTATTTCTTTCGCAAGATCTTCTTTTATTTTTTCTAGCCTGGGAACTTGAACTGGTTCCTGTGTATTTATTGATTGCAATTTGGGGCGGACAAAAACGCCAATATGCTGCGACAAAATTCATTTTATACACCGCAACTGCCTCCCTTTTAATTCTAATAAGCGGCCTTGCACTCGCCTTTCATGGAGAAGGCTTTACATTAAATCTTCAGGAATTATCTGAACGCAGCTATAGCGGAACATTTGGTTTATTATGTTATTTAGGTTTCTTGATAGGTTTTGGCGTAAAATTACCAATGTTTCCGCTTCATACCTGGCTACCCGATGCCCATGGCGAGGCAAGTGCACCAGTTTCGATGCTACTAGCGGGAGTATTATTAAAAATGGGGGGTTATGCACTTTTGAGATTTAATGTGCAAATGCTCCCAGAAGCACACTTAAAACTTGCTCCCGCATTAATGGTGCTCGGAATAGTAAATATTGTTTACGGTGCCCTAAATGCATTTGGTCAAGATAACGTTAAAAGACGTATTGCCTGCAGCTCGGTAAGTCATATGGGCTTCGTGCTGCTAGGACTGGCGGCCGTTAATGATCTAGGCCTGAATGGTGCAATGCTTCAGATGATTAGTCATGGGCTAATAGCTGCTGGCTTATTCTTCGTAACTGGCGTATTTTACGAGCGAACTAATACATTATCAATTCCAAACATGGGAGGATTGGCAAAGGTTTTACCCGTTACATTTGCAATGTTTGTTATAACTTGCCTTGCTTCATTAGCACTCCCTGGAATGAGTGGTTTCGTAAGTGAAATCACCGTATTTCTTGGAATCACCAGCAATGAAAGTTTTACGATTG
>VFLB01000269.1 GCA_009914645.1 Synechococcaceae bacterium Bin_79_3 | reverse complement strand
CCTTTCTGGCGATGCCGCCGCACCGCTTCGCTGAGATTTAGATCAATCAAGGCATCGCCGCAGAGCACCACAAAGGTGTCGTCGAAAAAACGTTGAAAATTTTGTATTTTTTTTAAGCCGCCAGCAGAACCAAGGGCATCACCAATCAATTCACCATCTTCAATGCGGCCTTCAAAGCTGTAGGCAATCTCCACACCAAAGCGTTGGCCATCGCGGAAGTAATTTTCGATTTCTTGTGCGAGGTGCGACACATTTACCATCACCTCTGTAAAGCCGTGCTGGCGTAATAATTCCAACAGAAACTCCATTACTGGCTTCTGCAGAATCGGAATCATCGGCTTTGGGATCGTGTGGGTGATCGGCTGCACCCTTGTTCCTTTCCCCGCCGCCAAAATCATGGCCTTCATGGCGGCTCTCCCTTAGATAAACGCAGCGTATCAATGCTTGCCTAGGCAGCTTGCAGCTCAAAGGCCGGCTGCGGCGCTGACCCTGTCCCCACAGCTTTCAAGGGCGATTGGCGTTGCCCCCCTTCAGCTGCTTGGAATAAACAACGCAATTTCAAGGGGCCAAATAATTGCGGACCCAATTGCTCAAGATCCACTCGCCCTTGGGAGCAAAGAAATAACAGCGCCCAAAACACCCCCACCCGGTCGCTATCAAGATCCGGCGGGGCAGCGGCGGCCCAGGCGATTACCAGTTGCTCGAAATCAACCCAATCGAGCCCCGGGCCCCAGCTGCCCAGAAATACGCTTAGAGCGGCGGTGGTTTCCGGCAACTTTTCACGGTGGGCAAGGGCTGTTACCTGGGCAATTGCCTCTCGATCCGAATAGCGCTTTGGGGCTTGACGCCTCTGGCGGGGCCCCTGTTGCTCAAGCCTTGTGGCGATATCTTCTAATTGCTGAATTAATTCCCCCAGGGTTACGGGCCGTTGCAGCGGTGGTGGCGCCACGGTGCGGCGCAACAGCAAGCGTTCTGGTTTTGCGGGCAGTTGTAGTTGCTGGGGCCAGGCACCATCAAGATCGTTGCCCTCGTAAAGATCCTCCTCCTCGGTGGGGGCAAGCTCCACTGCAAACGTGCGCTGCTCAAGATGTTCTGCTTTAAGAGACACCAATACCGATGCCGCTAAAAAAGCTTCACTGCTTTCAGCTAAATCTTGTTCATAACTGCCGCCAGCTGCCGCCAGAATCCGCGGCAATTCAAGTTTCTGGCGTAGCTGATCTAAAAAACCATCTATTACGGCGATCACATCCACATCCCAGGGGTCGATATCGCCCCGCTCTGCTGCATCCTGCAACAAACGAATGGCCACCCGGGCCCCACTATCCCCCGCCTGGGTCAAAGGGGTTTGAATCAACTGGGCGGACCTTACCGTTAAGTGAGCTTTGGTGCCACCTGGAAAGGGAATGGAGGCGAACTAATCGCCTTCATTGTTGATTCATCCCGAGCAACTAACTGCTCGATTGTGGCCCTATAGGTATCAGTTACTAATCTTGGATAGAGGCCAATTCCAATAATCGGCACTAGCAAGCAGGAAATAATATAGATTTCGCGCGGCTCGGCATCAACCATATTTGTATTGGCTAATTCAGGATTTTCCTTGCCAAAAAATATTTCACGCAGCATTGAAAGTAGATAAATAGGCGTGAGAATCACCCCAATTGCCGCGGCGCCATCAATCACAATCCTAAAAGGAAGGCTGTAAGCGTCGTCTGTGGCAAAGCCCACAAACACCATTAATTCCGATACAAAACCACTCATCCCAGGCAAGGCAAGAGAGGCAAGGCAGCAGATCGTCCATAACGCAAACATCTTGCGCATCTTCTGGCCCACCCCACCCATCTCATCAAGCTGCAAGGTATGAATGCGGTCGTAGGTGGCGCCCACTAGAAAAAATAAGCTTGCGCCAATTAGGCCGTGGCTCACCATTTGCAGCATGGCGCCGCTTGCTGCAAGCGGCGAAAAACTACCTATTCCAATCAACACAAAGCCCATATGGCTGATGGAGCTGTAGGCAATTTTGCGTTTTAGGTTGCGTTGGGCAAATGAAGTGAGCGCTGCATAAATAATATTTACTACCCCTAATATCACCAATAAAGGTGCAAATTGCACATGGGCTTCCGGGAACATCGAAGCATTGAATCTAAATAATGCATATCCCCCCATTTTTAGCAAAATGCCAGCCAGCAACATGTGAACTGGTGCAGTGGCCTCCCCATGGGCATCCGGCAGCCAGGTGTGCAGGGGCACAATTGGCAGTTTTACGCCAAAAGCAATCAATAGCCCGCCGTAGCAAAGCAATTGGAAGCCAGTGCCCAGATGTTTTGCTGCTAGTTCGCTGTATTCAAAGCTGGGGGTGCCGCCACCAGCAAAGGCCATGGCAAGCGCTACTAAGAGGATAAAAAGCGAACTGCCGGCGGTATAAAGAATGAATTTTGTAGCTGCGTATTGTCTTTTTTTACCTCCCCAAATCGCCAGCAACAAATAAACAGGTAGTAGCTCCAGTTCCCAGGCAAGGAAGAATAGAAGCATGTCTTGCACAGCAAAAACAGCGATCTGGCCGCCGTCCATTGCTAGTAGGAGAAAGAAGAAAAACTTTGGCTTAAACGTAACTGGCCAAGCCGCAAGGCAAGCAAGGGTGGTGATGAAGCTGGTGAGCAGAATCAGGGGCATTGAAAGGCCGTCGGCCCCCACCGACCAACCCAAGCCCACCTGGGGCAACCAGGAAACTCTTTGGTAAAGCTGCAAGCCAGCGATATCGGGGTCGTAGCCCCGCAGGTAGGCGGCAACTGTGATCAGAAAGGTTGTGAGCGTTACCCCAAGGGCATACCAGCGCACAACTTTTCCGTCGCCTGGATCAGGTATGAAAAAGATCAGCAGGGAGGCCGTTATCGGCAAAAGAATGGCTGTTGTTAGCCAGGGAAAGGCGTCCAGATCCTTGGCAGCGTCTTGAGAGAGTGTAGAAATTAAGTGCGAACCTGGCATTCACCGGTTGGGTTTGACACACACAGAGCTCAGCTTTTTAGTGCTCTAGCCAAGGGAACCAAAGATCACCACAAGGCCGATAACACCACCAAAAACGATCAGCGCATAAAACTGAGCCCGGCCGGTTTCGAAATATTTGAGCCCTTCCCCGCTGCCAAGGGTTAACAAACCAGTGAGATTCACCACCCCATCCACAACCTTGGCATCCACCTCCAACACCTGTTTTGCCAGCTTGCGGCTGCCTCTTACAAAAAGCTTTTCGTTGATGGCATCCAAATACCACTTATTGGCAAGGAAGGCATTGATGCGAGGGAATCGGGCCGCTACAACAGTTGCCAGATCAATTTTGTGTAGTGCGTAGGCAAACACAGCGATAGTGATACCGGTTGCTGAAATTGCAACAGAAGCTCCAGCTAGAGGTAAAAATTCGGGCCAGTTGAATTTGGCAGCCATTTCCGCTGCCTCCTTTGGATCAAGTAGAGCGGCAAAGCGGCTATGCCACGGGGTACCAAGTAAGCCGATCAGGATTGAAGGCACAGCCAGCAATACCAAGGGCAGGGTCATCGGCCAGGCCGATTCATGGGTTGCGCTGTGATGGCCAGCGGCAGCAGCACCAACTGGTTTCCCTGATGCCAGCAAGAGTTCTTGGCGCAACTGCAGATCGCCACCGCGGAAAGGCCCCTCAAAGGTGAGGAAATAGAGCCGAAACATATAAAAAGCAGTCATGCCGGCAGTTAATAAACCCACTGCCCACAACAGGGGATAGCTGTTAAAGGCTTGGCCCAAAATTTCGTCTTTGCTCCAAAAGCCAGCCAAAGGTGGAATACCACTAATGGCAACGCAACCGATCAAAAAGGTGATCGCTGTGATCGGCATCGTGCGTCTTAAGCCCCCCATCAGGCGCATGTCTTGAGCTAACGCCGGTTCATGGCCCACCACTTCTTCCATCGCATGGATTACAGAGCCGGAACCCAAAAACAACATCGCCTTAAAAAAGGCATGGGTTACTAGGTGAAACATGCCTGCAATCGGTGCACCGCAACCCATGGCAAGCATCATGTAACCCAACTGACTCACCGTGCTGTAAGCCAACCCCTTTTTGAGATCCATCTGGGTAAGGGCAATCGTTGCGCCAAGGAAGCAGGTGATCGTGCCCACAACAGCAATAACTGTTTGCACATCTGGAAACAGGCTGTAGAGGGGCTCAAGCCGCGCCACCAAAAACACCCCTGCTGCCACCATCGTTGCGGCATGGATTAAGGCGGAGATAGGGGTAGGACCCTCCATCGCATCAGGCAACCACACATGCAAAGGGAACTGGGCCGATTTCGCCATCGGGCCCATAAACACAAGCAAGCAAAGAGCTGTTGCAGCCCAGCCAGACACCCTGCCATCAGCCATAGCTGCACTCAAGCCAGTGGCGATCCCCTCGAAATCAAAACTGCCAGTAGCCCAAAACAAACCAAGAATCCCTAGTAACAGGCCAAAATCTCCAACCCGATTCACCACAAAAGCTTTTTGAGCTGCATGGGCTGCCCCCTCTCGGTCGTACCAGAAGCCCACCAAAAGGTATGAACACATCCCCACTAATTCCCAAAAAACGTATATCTCCAGCAGGTTTGGGCTGATTATTAGCGCCAGCATCGAGCTGCTGAATAAGGCGAGATATGTGAAAAAACGTACATAGCTTTTGTCGTGAGCCATGTAGCCATGGGAATAAACCATCACCAAAACGGCGATGGTGGTTACCAAAGCGAGCATCACCGCGCCGAGGGGATCCACCCTGAAGCCCATCTCCAGGTTGAAATCACCAGCACTAGCCCAGTTGAACAGCGCTTCATAGGGAGCCGCGCCCCGCAACTGTTCAGCTAAAACGGCAAAACTTAAAACTCCAGAGGCGCCAACACTGCTGAGCAGCAATACCGCCACCGGTTTTCGCAAACGATTAACGGTGCGGTTGAAACTGATCAGCCCTAGGCCCACCAGCACAGCTCCCGCCAATGGCAAAACGGGGATTAACCAGGCAACTTCGGCAGCCGAAGGCATCTGAACGGCAGGCGAATGTGTGAAGTGTAGGCAGCACCGCTAATGAAGCCAGTGGCCAATCCCAGAGCGAGCAAAGCTGGTGGCCCCTAAACCAATCCAACGGTGCGCTAACCAGAACAAACCAATCGCAATTGCGATACCAAGCTGGGCTGGCCGCAGAAATTCAGCCAGCACTAATTTTTGGCGCCCATCCAGCACCGCTCGAAATGGCAGCACCGAGGTATTTGCCTTTAATTCAGCAAATGCATCACCAAACCTGGCGCTGAGCCGTCTATCGCCATTCCAAACTGCAAAAAGATGGTGGGCGATAAGCCCAGCACTTGTAACCACCATGAAACTGCTGCCAATCCAAAGCAGATGGGTGAGGCACCAAAGCACCTGCCCCACCGCTTGGGGATGGCGGCTGATGCGGATAACGCCGCTTGCATAGAGCCGCACTTTTGGCTGCAACAAGGCTGGAATTTCCAGCAGGTTGTAAGTGGCGGGATAAAGAAAGAAAAAACTGATGGCAGTGCCCACCCATACCAAGGGCACAATCCAGCCCTGCCCTTGGAAATCCCAAAGCCGTAGGCCGTCGTAGCGATGGGCCAGAAAGTAACCCACCAAAACCACCGCTGAGGGGAT
>VFLB01000148.1 GCA_009914645.1 Synechococcaceae bacterium Bin_79_3 | reverse complement strand
GCCGGTGGGTTACCAATACCTTGCCGCCGCGGCGTTTCACCTCAGCGGCCAGTCTTTTACCGCTGAAGCCGCCACCGATCAGCAGCAGCTGGAAATCAGCGGGAAGCAGCTGCTGGCCCTGGGGGTTGACAAAATCGCGTTCCGCGAATACACCTGTACTCGTATTCACTGGTACGTACGTTCCATGGTTCAATCTTCGTTGCGGGTTCGCTCTTGCGCTCAGCGGGTTAAGCGTTGCATTGCCCCTTCCATCCTTACCGCTTTAGTAGCAATGGCGGGCTTGATCCTGCCGGAACAACCACAATTGCAAGAGCAAATCTGCTTGCAGTACAGCAGTGCCACCGCTTGTCGGGTGTGGTGAATTTCAAGAGCTGCTGTTCTAAGCAGCTTGCAGATCTAAATTCGCAGCAGGGCTGTTTTGGTTTGGGTTAGCCCATTGCAATAAGCGAACAGCCAATCTGATATCACCGTCTAACCAAGCGCGTATCGCCATCGCCCGGCGTGGATCGTAAAAACGTTGGCGGCGATACCACTGAAAGGCATCGGAATCGCTTTTGTGTCCGTTACAGGAAAGGCAGGAAGGAACGCAATTTTCAGTAACACTTAAACCCCCGCGGCTGCGAGGTAAAACATGATCTATGGATTCAGAGGGCCTACCGCAGTAGATGCAACACCTTTCGGTGTGTTCATGGAGCGATTGGCGCCAGTGGCGCACTCGGAGCTTTGGACACAGTTCCTCAAGGAACACAGCATCGCTCTCATGCATCCGAAACCCCCGGATATGCCCTAATTGTGCGGGCTATCAGCCTAGTGTCAATGTGTTGTAGGCAGCAGTTTGCAGCTTTTTCTGAGTTTTATAGGTTGGCCTTGTGCGCTGCTTAAAAAGACGTAGTGGCTAACGGTTTTTCACTTACCGCCGCTGGCGACGTTTTATTTCGTTGCCCTTTTGATCCAGTTACGCTTGCGCAGCTGCGTTTGATTCGTCCTCGCGGCAGTTGGCAAGCCCGCCTTAACGGTTGGCTATTTCCCTTTGAAGCTGCACAGCTTCTCAAGAATCAATTCGGTGATTATTTCTCCATAGATGCAGATCTGCAGGCTTGGTTGGAGGCAGTTGATCATCCCTTGCCGCCTTTGCCAACACACCCTGATTTGGTTGCAGCTGCTGATTTAAATGCGCCGCTAACCGATGGGCGGGTTCTACTACGCCATCAAAGGGCTGGGGTGCGTTGGCTGTTGGCGCGGCGAGGGGCTGTGCTCGCCGATGAGATGGGCTTAGGAAAAACCCTCACCGCCCTTGCTGCTGCCCGTTCGTTGCTGCGCTGCAGTGATTCGCGCTTATTGGTGGTTGCACCAGTAGCTCTGCACGACCACTGGCGACGGGAAGCCCTCAGCCTTGAACTTGCCCCTCAACTGATCAGTTGGGCCCGCTTGCCCAAGGAGCCACCTCCGGCGGGGGTTGTGCTGGTGGTGGATGAGGCCCATTTCGCTCAAAATCTTGATTCCAAACGCAGCCAGGCTCTTTTACGCCTGGCACGTCATCCGCGCATTCGAGCTGTGTGGTTATTGAGTGGCACCCCAATTAAAAACGGCAGGCCGATTCAATTACTTCCACTTTTAATGGCAATCGGTCATCCCTTGGCCCGCGATCGCCGCGCTTACGAAGAGTTGTTTTGCAACGGCCATTGGCGTGAGGCGGCTTCCCGCATGGTGTGGGATTGCCAGGGGGCAAGCCGGCTGGAGGAATTACAACGCCTATTGCGGCCGCAACTTTTATTTCGTCGTAAGGCCGATTGCCTTGATCTACCGCCCAAACTGCGTTGTTTTCGCCCTGTAGTTCTTGCTGTTTCCCAACAGAAACGCCTTGATCAAATGTTGCAGCAACGGGTGGAAAATTACCGGCAGAGGGTTGCTGCGGGTTTGGTGCGCTCCGATGCTGAATCCCTCGCTTTGCTCACTGCGATGCGGCGTTTAACCGCTTTGCAGAAATTACCAGCTGCCCTCAGCCTTGTGCAGCAATTACGAGCCAGTGGTGAAGCAGTGGTTTTGTTCAGCAGTTTTGTTGCGCCGCTGGTTCAATTGGAGCGCTTATTAGGAGGGGAACTACTTACAGGCCAGGTGCCTTTGCCGCAACGGCAGCAGCGCTTATTGCGTTTTCAGGCTGGAACCGGTGATTTATTGCTTGCCACCTACGGTGTGGGGGGAATTGGGCTGGGTTTGCAACGGGCTTCTCAGGTGGTTTTATTGGAGCGGCCATGGACCCCTGGTGACGCGGAACAGGCGGAGGATCGTTGCCATCGGCTTGGCAGCCAAGGCACTGTTACCAGCCACTGGTTGCAGCTTGGCAGCGCTGATGCCTTGATCGATGGCTTAATTCTTAGTAAGGCAGACCGCATTGAATTGGTCTTGGCTGGCAAGCGGCGGCAATTGCAACGTCAACCCCTGGCGCGGATGCTGAATGAATTGCTCCAGGAGTAATTAAAATGCAGATCTTTTAAGGAGTGTCACAGCTATCAAGGCGCACCTCAATATCATCGTAGAGATCACCTTTTTGGTTTATTAATATTGCTGCTTTGCGAATATCTTTGCAGGCGGCTGTTTTATTTTGCAGTAATGTATATAAAAGAAAACGATCATTTAGAGGCTTTGCATCCTTTGGATGAGCCGCTACTACTTGATTGCAGCGTTCGAGGGCTTGGGGTAGAGCATTTGCATCTACGTTGTTTAAACAGCTATCAGCCTTTGGTTTTTCTTGGCGGCAACTCAATAGCAACAGGAGCCCTAGGCCAACGGCCGCCGCTTTCCCCCAAGCACCCCTTCCCATCATTAGTTCAGTAGTTGTAACGGCTGGTATCTGATGTTTTGCTGGTATTTGGGTTTGAGCTTGGGATGCTGTCAACACCAGCTTCCTCTCGGCCTGAATACAAAGCTCCAAGGAATTTGGCACAGCTGCTGTATTTATCTTTATTTGTAACTACCGTTTCGGTGATCATCACAGCTGCATGTTCTGGGGATGTTTTAAATAAACCGCTGCTTTGGCGTTTAATTCGGGCATAGGCCGCATCCCAGCTCACCCCGTGAGGATTTCCCGCCTGACGCATAAAACAATAAATTTCTGCTCCCTTACTGCCCGCTTCCTCTGCTGCCACGGGTTGGATGCCACCAAAACTTGCCACAGCGAGCAAAAAAGCTGCCGCCAATTTTGCTTTTGCAACCCGAAATAAAACGTGAGAATGCACCATTGTCTCCTTTATCAACTCGGCCCAAGTTATCGATTGCAGCG
>VFLB01000029.1 GCA_009914645.1 Synechococcaceae bacterium Bin_79_3 | reverse complement strand
TCCAAGGGAGTTACCAAAACTGCCGGCAATGGTTGTGGCAAATAAGCAAATTCGCTCGCTCCGGGGTAGAGCTCAAGATTTACCAAGGATATTTGCTGCTTTTTCTCTAGAGCCTTATTCAAAATTGGCCCAGATTTAAACGGCTCTATTCCCAGTAGTCCGCGTCGCAACAAAACTTTCCCTTCCCATACCAAAAGCACACTGGCGGCTGGTGTAGCGAGCAGAAGCATCGCACTTCCCCATGCCAATTCTTTTTTGAATTCAGCAGATAAGGATTCGGCAAACTCCAAACCCTCCATACCTTCCAATTTCACCCGATCTCGGGGGGCTGGATTTGCTTTTGTCCATATCACCCCTACCAAAATCAGGCCAACGGCCATTACCCCAGCCAAAACGGAACTGCGGCCAAAGGCTGGATCGATAATCTGGAATTCTGAATTAACTGTGAGGCTATTCACTGTTGTAAGCAACAAACCAAGAGTTCCGCAGGCGATTACAAGCTTTGCTGCTGGCGGGGGGCTGCCATTTTGTGGATTCATGGTTCAAATGGTATTGACCTTGGAGATTTTTGATGAATAGTGCTGAATCCTTTGCAGCTGTGTGTCTTGCAGCGGTTGCTAGCGACGGAGTTCTTGGTAGGGATGAAGCCCGTAGTTTGCGGATTGAACTTGAATTCCGCACCCCCTTCTCCTCAATGGAAGATCGCGAGATGACAGAACTTTTTGATCGCCTTTTGGCTTTATGGAGAGATCAGGGCACCATGGGCTTAGTGAAAAGTGCCATACCTCAACTAACCCCTGCCCAACGGGAAACCGCTCTTGCAGTGGCAACTCAACTGGTGCGGGCGGATCGAGTGGTTGAGGCAGAGGAGTTGGAGTTCCTAAATACCCTTGCAAGCAGCCTGGATCTAAATCCTGGCAAAGCTGAATTGATTATCGAAGTTATGGATATTTTGCATCGTGATGCCTTAGACACATAAACACAACTTGATCCATAGGGGGGAAATGGTTAAAACATCAATTTTGCGCTTTTTCAGCCTGCTAGTGCTGCTGCTGGCTTTGGCATTGCCTGCCTATGCCGTTGGTGTTGAAGATTACCCCCTTTTGCCATCAACTGAAAAAGTGAGTGACGGCGCCGATGTGCTCAGCCGAGCCGCAATTGCTGAATTGCAAAAGCGTCTCGAAGTTTTTAGTGATGCTCGAGTTGATGCCCGCGTTATTACGCTTAGGCGTCTGGATTATGACTTGACCCTGCAAGAACTAGCAGATCAACTGCTGGAGCGCTGGCAAAGTGAAGCTAATGCGGAATTGTTAGTTTTAATTGAAACTGGGACTAACAGCGCTTCTATCCAAGCCTCTCCTGAGGTGCGTAGCCTCCTTTCAGAAGAATTATTGATTAGCACCGCT
>VFLB01000202.1 GCA_009914645.1 Synechococcaceae bacterium Bin_79_3 | reverse complement strand
GCAACGACATCGATACAGATCGAATAATCCCAGCTCGATTTCTTAAATGTGTGAGTTTTGATGGGCTTGGCGCCCAGGTATTTGCCGATGATCGCAAGGAATTAAATAACGGCGCTGCTGGGTTTCATCCTTTTGATCAACCTGAAAAGCAAGGAGCAAAATTCTTATTCGCAAACCAAAATTTTGGTTGCGGCTCAAGCCGTGAACATGCACCCCAGGCCTTAATGCGTTGGGGTATTAGGGCGGTGCTAGCTGAAAGTTTTGCTGAGATCTTTTTTGGCAATTGTTTAGCGCTTGGGATTCCTTGCGTGCAGGTAAAGCAAGCGCTGATTCTGGAACTACAGGCATTGGCAAACGAGGCAACAAATCCAAATTTTGTGCTGGATCTTGCCTCCAGCAGCATCAGCAGCGAAGGCTGCAGCTGGGCTATCGAGCTAGAAAAAGGCATACAACAAATGTTCTTAAGCGGCCGCTGGGATGGCACAGCACAACTTGTTGCTAATAACGAGGCATTGAATAAAACTGCAGCTTCCCTGCCTTATCTAAATAATTTATGGGCCTAACACAACTCCAGTTGATGGTTCATAGGGCACAAAAGGTAAGCCGGGGCCTCGGAAACCAAAATCGTTTAATTTAAACCTGATACCACCGATTCCGGTGTAGGGGCTGTAATAAAAACCCACCTCATAGGCGCGGCGTTGCCAGCGCAATTCAACATAGGAATTAGTTACATCGCCGTAATAGCCAGAGCTCCCAGCTACGTTATAACTTACGGCACCATCTAGCACCAATGGACCAACCAATTGTTGGGTTAAGCCAACACCTAAAGTAGCTGTGTCAACATAACGATCAAAAGCAAAGGGACTGTCGCCTGTTTTTGCCGCCAAACTACCAAATAAGGAAAGGCGGGTGTAATCAAACATCGGCCGATTGAAATGGCCCAATGTAATTACTGGCCCGCCAGAAATCCCCACTAGATTTTGGCTCTGGCCGCCGCCATAGGCAGATAAATTCAAAAAAGGTACAAAATTAAATGAAAGCCCGGGTATTACTGCAACTCCGGAATAGCGGTAGGCACCCTCTGAACTAAGCGGCAGCGCTTTACCACTCCATATTGGTAAATTGGCGCGGATTGCGCCATAAAAATTAGCGCGCCATAGATCCGCAAAATTATTACTCTCATAATTACCAGATACAAAATCATTGCTCTGGTAATTACCAACACCCGCCCGCCAAAAATATGAACTTTCCAATTTACCAAAAGTAGGAAGGGATGCTTGTTTTTCTAAGGAAACGCCATAGGCAGAGTAGATATCTTGCTCGCCAAGGGAACCATTCCAGGTGCGGAAGCGATAGGCGCCAAATAAACGGGCGAGCGGTGTTCCTATAAATGGCAATTTAAGCGGCTCTAAAATTTCACCCACCACCCTTGTGGCATTACTTAAATTTTGATCAGAAAAACTTGATACATCTGCCCGCGCGTAAAATTTTCCCTTGCCAAAGGAACCTTCAAGCAAAGCGAGAGCGCCAAATAAATCGCCTACGGTGTTGGATTGGCTAACGGTGCCTGATCCTGCAGAAGCGCTGGGGGCTGGATAGGAGTTGGTGCTGCCTTCAAAAGCCCGCTGAAGCATGAATTGCGGTTTTAAGGAAAATACGGTTGCTGAACCGAGACGCACTTCAGGTAGGGCGTATTGAACAAATAGGCCATCGCGATCAAGATTATCGTTTTTAAGCGACCAGCGATTTTCAACCTCTTGATCTTGGGTTGGCTTAATCCTAAAAGTTGTGGGTAAAGGCACTGGAATTTTATTTTCCAGCAGCAAACGATTACGAGCTGATTCAATCACCGTGGTGCCATCAAGTTCCTGCTTTGATTTCACATTTTCCATATCCACCCACACTTGAGCTGGGGTGAAGGGATCGTTGCTAAAACTTGCCCTGGGGGCCGTCCAACCTTCAGGGGTAAGCCGCACCTGGGGAGATTGAAAACGCCAATGGGTAACAGAGCCGCTAATTAATTTTTGGTTTTTTGTATTTTGTATTTGTTGCAATTGGGCCGGTGTGGCCTGGCCGTAGGCAGTTTCAGTGCCAGTGAGGGAAGGCAGTTCATTTTTGCCAAAACGGCGATCTACGGTAAGGCCAAGGCGGGGCTGCACATCCCGCACCCTTTGATCTAATTCGGCAATTGCTGCGCGCCTTTGGGCTAATTGTTCAGCTGGGCTCAATTTG
Organism: Synechococcaceae bacterium Bin_79_3; assembly: GCA_009914645.1. Taxonomy (GTDB): domain Bacteria; phylum Cyanobacteriota; class Cyanobacteriia; order PCC-6307; family Cyanobiaceae; genus Synechococcus_D. The sequence continues at coordinate 68 of VFLB01000202.1, read as the reverse complement.
GATGCTTGCCGCTCTGAAATTGGCGCCGGTGCCACTTGGGCGCTGGGGCCATCAAATGCCACCGCCTC
>VFLB01000143.1 GCA_009914645.1 Synechococcaceae bacterium Bin_79_3 | reverse complement strand
GTAACTGCGTGCATTGCATCAAATGCAAGCGGCCAATCTGATTTAAGTAGATCGCCTAATAAATCAAAATCAAATAAATTCTCCATTAAGTTAAGGTAGTCTGTAACTCCATCTATAACTTCAATATCAAGTTCTTCGAATTTGTATACTCCAATTTTATCTAGTGTGATCTCTGGCAAATTTTTATAGCTGTAGCTGTTTAAGGTTTTGCTGCATTCAAAAATTTCGTTCGTTAGCGATTCTGGTGCTGGCCCCCCATTCGCCCCGTTTAGCTTTACCCCAAAATCTCCATCAGGGCCGCCGGAATTGTGGCTAGCACTCAAGATGATGCCGCCTATTGCTTTTTTTTCTCTTATTAAATGAGAAGCTGCCGGTGTGCTGAGAATTCCATCTGTTGTGAGTATTAATTTGGCAAGGCCATGGCTGGCTGCAATTCCAGCGATCACCTGTATTGCTTTCCTGTTGCCATAACGCCCGTCGCCCCCCACCACGAGGGTGCCCCCTTGAACCCCTGGCAGCACCTGCAGAATCGCTTCAATAAAGCTTTCGAGGTAGTGGGTTTGGCTGAAATGTTTGGTGCTTTTGCGAAGGCCTGAGGTGCCCGGTTTTTGGTCTTGAAATGTCTGGCTGAGCTGGATCCTTTGAATTGTGGGATTGGAGGATGTGGTCACCGCGGCTCATTAGCTCATCACAACCTAGAGCTAGGTGCTTTAAGACTTGGCTATTGTGTAGGAAATAGTTGCTGATTTGTTGCGAACATCTAGAATGCAGCTTAGATTTGAATGCTTCAAAATGCTATACAAAAGAAAGTTACAGGTTCCAGCCGCATTTATTGTGTTCACGTTACAGGCTTGTTCGTTGTTGATTGTTCCTTTGCGTGCAGATGCCGAGTTGCTTTATCCGCAGGCGATCCTGAAAGCTAAAGAAGCAGCAGACGCTGTATTAGGTCGCACCGGCACTGAAGGCTGTTTGCAGGGCAAATTAATGAATGCGATGGTTGCACTTTCTTATAGTTGCGATGCGGCAGGTAAAAAAAATAATGTTTGCAATTTTGCAGATAATTTCATTATGGCTGGTGTGCTTCCTTTAGCTCAGATGGATGATGCATCTCAGCAGTTCCTGAAACTCAGCGCTTTTTAACCCCTGCGGGTAATTCGCTCGGTGATTCGGTTTTATTTGATTCTCTTTTAATGCAAAGAGCTAATAAATCCGTTGCTTTATTTAATAGGAATTCTTTCCGATCAAAATCATTAGTGGCTGCTACTTTTGATTTTGACGCTATTGTAAAAGCAGTATCTTTGCAAATTGCTGTTGCAAATGGTCGATCCAATAATTTATCCGCCAAGACTCTTGCTGCTAGGCATCCAGCTTCTTGGTTGCGTTGGGCGCATTCTACAACTGCGTCAAAGGTTGGTTTTAGATCTGTTTTGCTGAGGGGTGCCAGTTCCTCTTCTAATTGTTTTGAGGTTTGGCGTTGCTGTGCCGTTGAAGGAGTTGCGCTTAAACCAGCCAGGGCTAATCCAATCAGCAGGAGCGATCTCATTTCGATGCTTTGGAGTTTGTAATTGAACTAACTCTGCCACAGAAGCGGATGGATTTTTCTATTTTTCTCTCTAATTTTGGCGAAACTCCAAGAATTGCTCCCCCCCAGAGGCGCTCCATTTCGCGAGTGAAATGTCTTGCTAATTCAGCTGAGTGAAGAATCACCAAGGTCTCATCATTGCTGTAGGCGGCGCTGGGGCTCCAATTGAAGGAGCCGCTAATTACTATTCTTTCATCAATAATTGCTACTTTATGATGAAGTTTATCTCCAGTGGCAAGTTTGGGAATACCAACAGCATTAGTTGGTTTCTGCCAGGGCTTATTGCTTTCCTCGGTTTTGCAGTTTTTTCCTGCGAGAGTTACACCCATAATATCTAGTAATTCTGAATAGCTACGGCTGGCAAAACCGGGATCTACCAAGGCGCGCAATTTAACTCCAGCTTTCACGCGCTCCTCTAAAATCCCGGTTAGTTCTTGTGCTGAAAATACAAATAGTGCAAGATCAATTTTTTGTTTCGCGCTCGCAAGTGTTTCCCGGATTAAATTTATTCCATTCTCTGGGCTATTGCGTTTATGCGGTGCAAATAATACCTGCACCCTTGTATCTCCCACCATTGCTTCTTGAAGTGTTGCTTCCTGCTTGCTGAGGCCAAATTGATCGCTCCACAACTTTTCAAATTCTTTTTTAAATATTTCGGCCATTGTTGGATTATTTATCCGTATCAGATGGTTTACATTGCCTCTTGTTTTTGGCGCTCCTGCATCACCATGGATATCTGAATTACTAAAATTTGCAGATCCAAAAATTACTTGCTTCTGATCAATCACTATAAATTTATGATGCATAAGCCCACTTCCTTTGCTGCCATCAGCGGTGTCGTCTTTTATGGGCACGCTTGCAGTTTCTAGGATGGCAATAGCATCACCGTTATGGCGTTCGGACGCTGTGAGCTGGCCGTCATTGTTTGTATCCGCCAAAGCAGCGAGTTGAAGCAGTCGTTGTTGTTGATGGGGCGGCAGGCCGGCGGCATGTATTTTGCTCCATGCTTTGCGGTACTGATTCTCAACCACTACCTTCACCATTACCCCTGTTTTGTGTTTTGCAGCAAGTGCAACTGCCACCCTCGGCAGGGATAATTCTTGCACTGCTAAAAGAATTTCGTGTTCAGCTCCGTTGATGCTTTTTATAATTAAGGCTTCAAGATTTTCTCCCGGGCGTTGTTTGCCATTGATAGGACTTTGATAATTCTTTGTGCTTAGCTGATTAAAGCGCAACTCTATATCTTTAGGCAGTGCTATTTGCTCAGTTTGATTTGGCTGATAGCTTGCTGTTGCACTGCAGCCTGCACAAGCTAGGCTAATAAAAATGCTTGTTATTATTTT
>VFLB01000163.1 GCA_009914645.1 Synechococcaceae bacterium Bin_79_3 | reverse complement strand
GATTCACTCACAAGCAGGCAGCCCTTGGCCCGGATTTGCGAGCCATAAGTGGCAGTGAGTTGTTCAGTGGTGGCAAGATCAGTGTGGAAACTAGCCAAATCGCGATTATTAATACCAATAAGTTGTACATCATCAAAAGTTAGGGCTCGCTCCAATTCTTCGCTGTTATGCACCTCAAGCAACACCGCCAGCTGTAAACCCTTTGCCACCTTTAAAAGATAAGCCAAATCTTGATCAGTGAGGATTGCAACTATTAAAAGAGCTGCATCTGCGCCAGCTGCTCGCGCTTGATAAAGTTGATAAGGAGAAAGAATAAATTCTTTGCAAAGCAGTGGCAGATCAACAACCTGTCGCACCTGCACAAGCACATCAAAACCACCCTGAAAGAATTGTTTATCGGTTAACACCGATATGCAGCTGGCACCAGCAATTGCATATTCTTTTGCGATTGCAACCGGATCAAAATCGGCACGGATCACCCCCTTGCTGGGGCTGGCCTTTTTAATCTCAGCAATCACTGCTGGCTTAAGGCAGGCTGCCTTTAAAGCCGCCACAAAATCTAAAGGTGCTGGCAATAAAGCAACCTGCTCCTTGAGTTTTGCAAGCGGCACTCGCTCCCTTGCAATAGCAATTTCACGATCTTTTGCCCACACGATCTCCTCAAGAATGTGTTGGGGCTTTTCATCTGGCAGGGGTACACCATATTCAAGATATGAAACCCTTACCTTGGGGCTTGGCGGTTTACGGCGTATCTGCATAACTCAACCTGCCACTGCCATAGCCGCCTGTTTATAGGCAACTTCTACCACTTCACTAAGGGTGGGATGGGTATGAACTTCATTAGCAAGTTGCTTTACACTCTGGCGCCTCGCGACAGCGTTAGCAACCTCCTGAATTAAATCAGCGGCATGGAGGCCATAAATATGGGCTCCGAGCACTTCACCTGTGGCCTTATTAAATAGCAACTTCATTATCCCATCACTTTCTAATTCAGCTAATGCCTTGGAATTAGCCTTGAAATAACTTCTTACACTGCCCAGCTCAAAGCCCTGTTCAACTGCTAATGCTTTAGCATCAACTTCACTTAAACCAACGGAACTTATCTCCGGATGAGTGAATGTAGCAGCTGGAATTGAGCGGTAATCAATCTCGCGGTGATGGCCCAAGATATTATCTACTGCAACAGCCCCCTGGGCTGCAGCCGTGTGGGCAAGCATCATCTTTCCAGTAACATCACCAACAGCCCATAGATGGGGCACTGGCTCACCATTAACCAGCACCCGCATCTGATCATCAACAGGTATGAAACCACGGCTGGTTTCCACACCAACGGCAGCAAGATTTAGATCTTTACTAGTTGGCACGCGGCCGGTGGCCACCAATACGGCATCAACTTCCAACACCTCAACCAATTCTTTACTAGTGGCATCAATTAATTCAATCCTCACCGGATTGCCGGGGATCACTTTGCTAGCAAACACACCTACTTTTGTTTCAATATCGCGGCCATCAATAAGTTTGCGAGCGGCTAATTTAGCAATATCTGGATCAAATGTTGGCATTACCCGATCAAGGGCCTCAATCATCGTTACTTCACAGCCAAGAGCTGTATAAACATCAGCAAATTCAAGGCCTATATATCCACTGCCAATGATTGCAAGCCAAGGTGGCAGGCTTTCCAACTTAATTGCATCATCGCTTGTAAAAACTGTTACTCCATCGGTTGTT
>VFLB01000332.1 GCA_009914645.1 Synechococcaceae bacterium Bin_79_3 | reverse complement strand
GTACCACCGTTCCCAGTAGATCTCCAGTGTGTGGTGATGCTCCGCTTCTACCTGTTTGGGCTTCCCCCGTTTTTGTGGACAGTTGCTTAGGAAGCCTGCTCATTAATAATACTGCTTTTTAGGGCCCGATTTTCGTAGTCAATCGGACTTAGGTAGTCATTGCTTGAATGTCGTCTATTTAGATTGTAATATTCCTCAATCCAACTAGTAGTTTCACTTTGCAATTGCAATGGTGTTAGAAGAATTTTACTGTTATCATCTAGATTGTTTTCTAATTTATAAGTAGAAAAGAAGCTTTCCATTGCCGCATTATCCCAGCAGTTGCCCTTGCGAGACATACTGCAGTTGATTTTATTCTCTATTAATAGTTTCTGGTATTTGCTTCCAGTATATTGACTGCCTTGATCGGTATGAATAACTAATTCACTTGGATTTGTTCTTCTTAAAATTAAGGCCCTATTTAATGCTTTTGTTACTAATTCTGATTCCATGTTATTTCCAATTTTCCAGCCTATAATTCGCCTTGAATATAAATCCATCCATACAGCAAGATAACGCCAACCTTCTGTGGTGCGGATGTAGGTAATATCACCACACCAGTATCGGTTTGGTTCTGTTGGATTAAATTTACGCAACAAGATATTTGTTGCAATTTTATTTCCTTCTTCTTGTTTTGGGCAACACCTAAAGCGTCTGCGCTGTAGTGCATTTATGCCTTGCCGCTTCATTAGCCTCTCTACACGTTTGCGGCCTATATGGCGGCCGTTGCCACGTAGTTCCTGATGAATACGTGGCGATCCATAGCGGCTGCGATGGGTTTTAAATACCACCTCAATATCAGCGGCAATTTCTTCATCTTGTTTAGCCCGTTTACCTGGGTTGCTTTGCCTTTGCAGCCAGCTGTAATAGCCGCTACGGGCTACCTGCAGTTTTTTTACTAACCAAAGCACTGGAAAGCGATCTTGTAATTGCTGAATTAACCGAAACCTTTCTGCGGCAGCTGCTCTTTTGCAAAGTGCGCTGCCGCCAGCTTGAAAAAATCTTTCTCTCTCCGCAATTCACGAATCTCCTTACGGAGTTTAATTAGTTCATCTCGTTCACTTGTATTTAGCAAGCCACGATCAACAGGTAGTGCTTCCCCTTGATCAATGCGATATTGCCGTAGCCAACGGCTAAGGATGCTTGGATGCAAGCCAAGCCGTTGGGCTGCCTTAGCGCAAGAAAGGTTTTCCTTTAAGCAGAAATCAATAGCCTCAGCTTTTTGTTCATCGCTGTAACGGCGTGGCGTAGACGAGGCATTCATTGTGATCATTGGTTTTCATGGGGTCAGTGTAAAAGCAACTCTCTAAACACTGTCCTTGAAAACGGGGGAGGCACATATCAACGT
>VFLB01000258.1 GCA_009914645.1 Synechococcaceae bacterium Bin_79_3 | reverse complement strand
ATTGGATGCATCCGCCAACCAAACCCACTGCTGGTTACAGCACTACCGATCAAAGGGAAAAGCAAGCTGCGGTTGCCGTTGCCCAATAAAGGTGCAGGCCTTGGCGTAATCCTTAAAACCTGGCTAAGAGAGAAACTGCCATCGCTTCCCACTAGTAAAGCGCTAACAGGCACCGTGAGGGGAGCTAAAGGCAAAACCAAGCCTTCTTGTTTGAGCTGACCACGCTCCACAAATGCCACACCATTAGCCTTGGCACATTCCCTTTTACTTAACACTCCGCTACTGCACAACTTGCTTAAATTTGGCACAATTCTTTGCGGCCCATTGTATTCCCCCCGTTGCAATTGTTGGCTCTCTTTAATTGTGATTGTTCCCTCACGCTCTAATTCCTGTAGCGATTTATCAAAAATAAGGGGCGCTGGTGGCCCTTCCTGTGGTGGCAATTGTGCCATCAGCGGCAGAACCATCGATACAACAAATGGTAGTAGGAATAATTTATGCATAAGAACAGTTTGAATGATCAGCTGCAAGGAAGCATTAACTAACGGCTAACATTGCCGGCTAACTTTTCCACTGCCCGCAAGCCAAGGAGCACCAACTGCTGCCAGGGGGGGCAGCGGTTACCAAGCAACTGCTCCAAAGTAATACCCGGTGGGCGAATGGGATGGCGTCCGTTTAATCCAATCCCAAAACGAACATGGCGCACCACCAAGCCGCGCCACACAACAGAGGTGAGTACCCCTGCCAATTTTTGATTGCCAACTATCAAATCATTAGGGGCTTTAAGTTGCAATTGGGGTCCTATGCCAAGGGCTCGTAATTCCGCCTCCAAAGCGGCGGCCATCAGAGTTGGTAAATTTTCAGCCTGGGGTGATTCGCTATACCAGGGAATTGCAGCACTAAGCCACAAACCACCTGAGGGTGATTGCCAAGATCGATTCGCGGTGCCGCGGCCAAAACGTTGTTTTTTTGCCACTACCGCAACCGGAAGGCGAGGCTCTTGCTGCAGCCAGGCCGTGAGCAATGTTTCGGTGCTGGAGCAAACCGGAATCACCCTGATCTGCCAAGGCAGCACAAGGGCACTGCCTGCTAGGAGGGCACCTCCACAACGAAAACAGCTTGATTGAGCCAGCCTCAATTTTCGATAAGGGCTGCGTTTAAACGTTTTGCCGCTTGCTGTAGTTGATCTATTTCCGCCACCAGCGCTAAACGCACCCAACCTTCACCGCCAGCTCCAAAACCGATACCTGGGGTGAGGGCCACACCGCTACGTTCGAGCAGCCAAGTGCATGCTGCTTCGCTGCCAAGGGCTAGAAGCCGTTGCGGCAGGGGCATCCACAAATAAAGGGCCATCGAAGTTGGAGGCACGATCCAGCCACCAGCTTTAAGGGCTGCTGCCATCGCATCACGCCTTTGTTTGTAGATGGGCTTGAGCTGCTGAGGCCAGTGCGACAGGTGAGTTAAAGCAATTTTTGCGCCGGCCTGCAAAGCAAGTGATTGGTTGAAATCCACCACTGCCTTCACCTGAGCTAGCGCTTCAATTAGGGCTGCAGCACCAACGGCAAAACCAAGACGAAAACCACCTAAGCACCAGCCCTTTGAAAAGGAGAAGAATTCAATCCCATTTTCACGCCACCCAGAAGATCGCAGTAATGCCGGAGCTTCCCCTTCTAAGGCGAGATCCACATAGGGATTGTCGTGGGCCAGCACTGCTCCCTCGCGTTTTGCCAGCGCTAACCCCTCATCCAACCAGCCCTGGTTGCCTGTGGTGGCAGTGGGGTTATGGGGATAGCCAAGCATCAATAATTTCAACTGCTGCTGCTCACTGCAGGGCAAGCGTTCAAAGCAAGGGCGCCAGCCATCTTCCAGGTGCAGCGGCAATAGCAGTGGTTCACCCCCCGCTAACAACACACCACCGCGATGGCTTGGATAGCAGGGATCGAGCAGTAAGGCACGGTCGCCTGGATTTAATAATGCAAGGGGTAAATGGGCTGTGCCCTCCTGGGAACCCACCAGCAGTAAAACCTCCCGCAAAGGGTCAACCTGCACCCCAAAACGTTGCTGCACCCAAGCTGCAGCCGCTTCACGAAAAGGCAATGTGCCTGCCTGCAGGCAATAACCAGCACTGGCGGGTTGAGTGAGCTGGGCCGCCATTGCAGCCAGCACCTCAGGCGGAGGTTGAAGGTCTGTGCTGCCTAGGGAAAGATCAAGCAGGGAGTGAAGCTGAGATGCTGTTGCCCTTGCTGCGTAGGAGCGCTTGCGCTGATCCATTCGGGCAAAAACACCTGAGCCAAGGCGCTTAAGCCGCTCAGAGATGGGCATCCAAAAATGCCTGCAACTGAGCTTTTGCCATCGCACCCTCCTGACGCGCCACCTCAACCCCGGCTTGGAATAGCAGCAGTGTTGGTAAGCCTTGGATTTGCAATTGATCGCGGATTAGTGGATTGGCATCAGCCTCCAACTTCCCCACCCGCACGCGGCCTTCATAGGTGCTGGAAGCCCACTCCATCAATGGGGCCATTAATCGGCAAGGACCGCACCAGGCAGCCCACACATCAACAAGAACAAGTTCTGATGCATCCAACACATCAACTTGAAAGTTGGCATCTGTGAGTTGATGAACGGTCATAAAAAAATAAAGGAAACGGCAAGTGGTGCTTTTTAAAGACTGTCTATAGAACGCTTTAGTTTTTCCAGTTCATCGTCTACTTCAGCCGCCTGGGCAGGGAGAAGTTCAGGTTTTTTCGTATCGTCTGGAAGTGCCAAGGGGCTTGGATTAAGGCTTGCTTTAAGGGCTGCTAATTCCTGATCCACATCGCCACCAGCCTCAAGGGCCTGAAAGCGGCTATCTAGATCTGCCCCTGCAAGTTCTGCGGCCGCCTGACCGCTGGCCTCTAAAGACAAAACCTTCTCTTCCATGCGATCAAAAGCCGCCATCGCCGAATCGGTATTTAGGCCACCAACGGCCCCTTGCAATTGGGCTTGGGCCTGGGCTGCTTGGGCCCGAGCCTTGAGCATGTCCTTCTTTGTGCGAGCCCCAGCGATCTTGCCTTCGAGAGAAAGCAGATTCTTTTTCAGGTTTTCCACCTGACCTGCCTGGGTAGCGAGCTGGGTGTTTAGGGCAGTTGCAGTTTCTTGATAGGTTTTGCGTCGGCTCAAAGCTTCCTTCGCCAAATCCTCCTCGCCTTTTTTTAAGGCAAGTGTGGCCCGCTCATACCAAGTTTTAGATTGGCTTTCAGCTTGTTGGGCTTGATTTTCAATACGTTTCTGGCTTGCGATAGCGGCAGCAACCGCCTGGCGCAACTTGATCAGATCTGATTGCATGTCTGCAACAGATTGATCAAGAATCTTGGCTGGATCTTCGGCTCTACCTACTAGATCGTTGAGATTAGAGCGCAATAAACGGCTTAAACGGTCGAAGAAGCCCATGGGGGCAGCACATCGGCGGCAACACCCCGACCCTAACCTTTTCTGATGCCTAATTACCTATTACCAAATCCAGCAAAAGGGGCAAGCCCGCTGCAGCACTGTTTAAAAGAATTAGAAGGGGGCTGGCAAGGGCAGGGGCATCTCGCTGCGTTGTGGCAAGCCTGGCCCAAAATTGCGGGGCCAGAGCTGGCGCCCCATTGCCGTCCACTGCGGTTGCAGGGGTCTGTGCTCTGGGTGGGAGTGGAGCAACCCCATTGGCTTCTAGCCCTGCGTTACGCAAAGCATCAACTGCTGGGCGCCTTGCGGGCTGCTGGGTTTTTAGTGCAACGGGTGGAGCTAGAGCAAAGGATGCAAATTCCACTGGCGGCATTAGCTAGCAGCGAAAGCGCTAACAGCTGGGCCGAACACCCCAGCAGGGTAGATATTCACGGCAGTTGCCTTTGCCCGAGCTGCCAGATACCAACCCCTTGCGGCGAGATCAAGCGCTGGGGATCATGTTCACTTTGCTTAAGGCAAAATCGAAATTAAAATCAAGAAGTTGGGGAGCGGATTGGTTTTAATGCATCGAAAGCGCGATCGATCACATCAGTGAGCAAGGTTATTACTCGCTTTTCTCTAAGAACAAGATTAGCGCTCAGGGTTTCACCAGATTTAAGGGAATAAGAACGGCCATTTTTCTTAAGCTGTTGTTGTTCTAATTTAATGATCACTGGAAATCTGGGCTGGGGATTTTGTTCGTCTGGCGGCAACGAATCTGTTGATATCCGTTTAACAGTGCCTTTAATAGAACCAAATTCTGTAAATGGATAGGAATCAAGCCTAACTTCAGATAGTTGGCCAACTTTTACAAAGCCAATATCCTTACTTGTAACATATATTTTTGCTTGTAATTTATCAACGGGAACAATCTTCAAAACCGGTTCATTTGGCGCCACTACATAGCCCCTACTTGTGGGGGTAAGATCAAAAACTTTGCCGCGAACGGGAGAACGCAGCAATTCCGTTTGCAGTTGCTCTTTCACTTCAACTCTTTGACGTTCCAGATCAGATAGCTGGCGATCACTTTCTTTACGTTGCTTAAGAAGCTCTGAACTAACTTCATTTAATTCGGCATCAGTTTGACGAATAGCAGCTTGGGTTTGAGCAATTT
>VFLB01000137.1 GCA_009914645.1 Synechococcaceae bacterium Bin_79_3 | reverse complement strand
CTTGAGCACATTCAAGGCGGCGGCAAAGGTGTTCGCGGTGAAAACGAGTGGGTAGACAAGATTCTTGATCTCATGGACGCTGTTGATGCCTCCATACCTGAGCCCGAGCGCGAAATTGATAAGCCCTTCTTGATGGCTATCGAAGACGTGTTTTCGATCACAGGTCGTGGCACCGTTGCCACCGGCCGGATCGAAAGAGGCAAGGTGAAAGTTGGGGAAACCGTTGAAATTGTTGGTATTCGCGAAACCCGCACTACCACAGTTACCGGGGTGGAAATGTTCCGCAAACAACTCGAAGAAGGCATGGCTGGCGATAACGCTGGTTTGCTCTTACGCGGTATCCAAAAAGAAGATATCGAAAGGGGCATGGTGCTGGTGAAGCCAGGTTCCATCAAGCCACACACAAAATTCGAAGGTGAGGTTTACGTGCTCACCAAAGAAGAAGGTGGTCGTCATACCCCTTTCTTTGCTGGCTATCGTCCACAGTTTTATATCCGTACCACCGATGTAACCGGGCAAATCACCCAGTTCACCGCAGACGACGGCACCCAGGTTGAAATGGTTATGCCTGGCGACAGGATCAAGATGACCGGCCAACTGATCTGTGGCGTAGCTATGGAACAGGGCATGCGCTTTGCCATCCGCGAAGGCGGCCGCACCATTGGTGCTGGCGTTGTTTCTAAGATCCTCGAGTGATCTAGCCCAAGCTGGTTGTTAGCTCTAACTTTGGGCTAACAACCAACTTCTGTTTACGCACCTCGACAACTGAATTTTTCTCCGACCGCCTCCGAGCCTTATGACTAACGCTATCGTCCAGCAAAAAATCCGCATCCGCCTAAAAGCGTTTGATCGCCGCATGCTGGATCTTTCTTGCGACAAAATCATTGAAACCGCCGATCACACCGCTGCAACTGCGATCGGACCGATCCCCTTGCCAACAAAACGGAAAATTTATTGTGTTTTGCGTTCGCCTCACGTGGACAAGGATTCCCGCGAGCATTTCGAAACCCGTACCCATCGTCGTTTAATCGACATCTACAACCCATCTGCTAAAACAATCGATGCTTTGATGAAGCTTGATTTACCTAGTGGCGTTGATATTGAAGTAAAGCTCTGATCGCTGCTTCAGCTACCTAGAATAAGCCTTATTCTCCCGTTGTTATGGCGGACCTATCCGTTCGGGAGCTACCGCTCTTTCCCCTTCCAGATGTGGTGCTCTTCCCCCAGGAGGTGTTGCCTCTACACATTTTTGAGCAGCGCTATCGCTTAATGCTCAAAAGTGTTCTGAATAGCGATCGTCGTTTTGGGGTAGTGCGTTGGGATCCTGATCAAAAGGCAATGGCTGCTATCGGTTGTTGCGCTGAAATTTTGCAATGTCAAACCCAGGCTGATGAACGTAGCAATCTCGTTACTCTTGGCCAGCAGCGTTTTCGCCTTTTAAATGTGGTTCGAGAAGCCCCCTTCATGGTGGGTTTGGTGTGCTGGTTAGAGGATGAACCTGTTGAGGTTGATCTGCAGCCGCTCGCTAATGATGTGCGCCAAGCCCTACGTGATGTAGTGGATTTATCCGGCAAGTTGCTCGGCCACCAAACCGTTTTACCAGACGACCTTCCGATACTGCCCCGCGAATTATCTTTCTGGGTTGGCGGTCACCTTGGTGGGGCGGTAGCTGATCATCAACAGGAGTTGCTGGAGATGACATCTACAGCTGATCGCTTGCAACGGGAACTCGATCTTCTCGATCACACCCGCCGGCAACTGGCGGCCCGCACAGTTCTTAAAGACACCCTCAAGGATTTAGAGCAATGACAACTGGGCTGATCATTTGCCTGTTGTTATTATTTTTACTGCTAACACTTAGTTTTGCTTTAGTTGCTTGGTATTTCTTACCGCGGCGTTTTAGTGGTGGGAAAAGCGTTGCTAATGCTTACGATCGTTGGACCCAAGATCAACTGCTGGAACGTCTTTGGGGCGAACATATCCACCTTGGCTACTACGGAAAACCAACCAAACGTCGCGATTTTCGTGAGGCCAAAGCAGATTTTGTTGAAGCCTTAGCCCACTGGGGTGGTTTGGATAAATTGCCGCCCGGTTCACGGCTCCTTGATATGGGCTGCGGCATCGGTGGCAGCAGCCGTTTATTGGCGAGCTCATACGGCTTTGAAGTGGTTGGGATCAGCATCAGCCCCGCCCAAGTGGAGCGAGCAAGGCAACTTACACCCGCAAAACTCAGCTGTAGTTTTGCCGTTATGGATGCCCTTAATCTCAATTTTGATGCCGCTGAATTTGATGCGGTATGGACGGTGGAATGCGCTCCACACATCGCCAACAAACAGGGCTTTGCTGATGAATTAATGCGGGTACTAAAGCCCGGTGGTTTATTAGTGGCAGCTGATTGGAACCAACGGGATCACAGCACCACCCCCTTCAGCGGCCTTGAACGGTGGGTATTGGAACAGCTGCGGGTGCAATGGGCCCATCCCGCTTTTTCCAGCATTAATTCCTTTTGTAAAAATCTAAGCGCCACTGGTGCTCTAGATAAACCAGCCCAAACTGGCAACTGGAGCATTGAAACCCTGCCCTCCTGGATTGCCTCAATCACAGAAGGTATAAAACGCCCAGGGGCAGTTTTAAGCCTTGGCCCTGGTGCTTTCATCAAAGCCTGCAGAGAAATACCAACGCTGTTATTGATGCATTGGGCTTTTGCAAATGGCTTAATGCAATTTGGCTTATTTAAGGCAGAACGGCATCGTCGGTAATCGGGTAGGTGCCAAACTCAATCAAGCGTTCACATAAAGGTTGTAATTCCTGCAAAGTTTCGATTAATTGTTGCTGTTGTTGTTGCGGCTGAGCGATTGCCTCTGAGGGCCAATTAAGATCTACAAAAAATACATATTCCCCCAATTCTCGTTTTGATGGCCTTGATTCAATCCGACTCATATTTAATTGCCGTTTAGCAAATACTTGCAAAGCTTCCACCAAGCCACCAGGGGAGTTGGCATGCAACGAGAAGGCCAAACTAGTGCAACTAGCGGCCTCGATTTGATGTTTTAATGCGCCACGTAATAATAAAAATCTTGTGCAATTGCCCTGCTGATCATTGATCGGATAAGCCAATTCCGCTAGGCCATGTTTTAGGCCCGCTGATTGTGATGCGATCGCTGCTCTAAATCGTGAGCCCTTCACCATCCGAGCCGCTTCTGCTGTGGAATTAGTGGGCAACTGCAGTGCTTGCGGTAAGTGCTTTTGCAACCAGCTGCTGCATTGACCAAGGGCCTGGGGATGAGACAACACCTCGGTGATGCCATCTAAAGATCCATCGCCAAGTAAGGCATGGCGAATCGGCAACACCAACGCCCTTTCGATGCTTAACGGAGTTTTTTGAAATGCACCTGATTCCCAAAGCGTATCCAAACAGGTGGTAACACCCCCTTCCACAGAATTCTCAACCGGCACTACCGCTGCATCCACCAGGCCAGATCCCAGTGCTTCCATCACATTGCGAATTGTGATCTGCGGTAGTAACAGGGCCTCTGGCGCATTTGCCAAATTTGCAAGGCGTAAAGCGGCCTGTTCTCCGTAGGTTCCAACCGGACCCAGGTAAGCAATAGCAGAAATGGGCACTAGCAACGGAACAAAAAAGGGGACACACCGATAGGATCCTGCACGATTAGGGGTTCGGCCATGGTTTTGGCCTTCAAAGCTGTCCAGAAACTAGATCTTCCAGTTTTGGAGCAGCCAGGCAGGTTGCCCAATTATTTGCGCGAAGAAAAGCGGGTGCTGGGAGCACTTTTAAGTTCCGAACAACTCACTTGCCTTGCTGCTGGCAGTTATCGCTACGAGGTGAATCCATTGCAGTTGTTCCAATTGCGGATAAAACCAGTGGTGGAGCTTAAGGCGCAACAATTTCCAGGAAGGCTCGAACTCGATTCTGTGAAATGCGATCTAGATGGTGTACCCGGCATCACAGACAACTTTCAATTGAGCTTGCGTTCTTGGCTTCAAGCTGAACCAAATGGCTTGCTGGGCGAAGCGGAATTAAGTGTTGAAGTGGATCATCCCGCGATATTGCGCCTGATCCCTGCGCGGATACTGGAGGCCACCGGTGAATCGCTGCTGAATGGCATCCTGCTCACCATCAAAGGGCGGGTGGGGAAGCAAGTGGTGCGTGATTTCAAGAATTGGTGCCAAGTGCAAAGCTGAGGCGATGCAGAGGGCTAGGGCCAAGTTTTTGTAATGCCTTGCGGTGCTGCAAGGTGCCATAGCCGTGATGTTGCTCTAGGCCATACCCAGGCCAAACCAAAGCCAACCGTTCCAAAAGTTGATCACGTTGTTCTTTTGCCAAAATGCTGGCGCAAGCGATGGTGAGGCAGCTGCTGTCGCCCCGCACAACTGTTTTTTGCGCTGCCTTCCAGGGCCTAAGTGTTAAGGAGCCATCCACCAGCAATAATTCCGGCACCACCTGCAACCTTTGCAGAGCCCGCAACATTGCAAGTTCGGTGGCGGCTCGAATCCCAATACGGTCAATTTCAGCTGCCGATGCTTGGCCATAGCCAAAGCTCGCTAAAAAAGGGGAGATAAGAGGAATCAAAGCAGCGCGCCGTTTAGGTGATAAAGCCTTGCTATCTGTTACCCCTAATTGAGGTAAATAATCAAAAGCTTCTGCATCTAAGCAAACCGCAGCAGCCCACACGGGGCCGAATAAACAACCCCGGCCCACTTCATCAACCCCGGCAAAACTATTGAGGCCAAATTGTTGATTTGAGGCAAGGCTTAGCTCCAGTGGTATTTCCAGAATCAGCTTGCTGAAGAACGCCTGCGCCTACGGCGACCTTCATCGGCTGGATCAAGCTCTATTTCGATTGCAACTTCAGCTTCTTTGTTTACTGCTACTTCATTAATTTCCTCTGATTCATTAGTTTCCTCTGATTCAAATGGTTCATCAAATTCTGGTTCTATTGTTAGGAGTGGTGCAATCGTAAAAAGCTCTTCTTGTTCTTGTTCTTGTTCTGAATTATTGAAACCATCACCATCCGCTTGGGTGATTTCAACCATGGAAGACCTGCCAGCACTTCGGCCACCGCGGCGCCTTCTGCCCCCTTGCGCCGCAAGTTCGGTGCGGGCCAACTCCAATACTTGGGCGGCATCTTCGCCGGGTCGCACAACTTTCACCACTACATTTTCTAGTTCCTCGAGGGGGGGATCTAGCAGTAGGGCAGGGTTTAGGCCCATCCAACCAAAAACCAACTCCTGGCTGTCGTCCATGGAAACCGCAAGCAGTTCAGGATCGTTGCGCCTTGGCTCTGAAGGAGCAGTGGCTGTTGCTGTTGCTGTTGTTAAAGCCGGCACGCCACTGCTGGCAGCTGTTGGTTCCGAATCAAAACTGCGTGTTCCGCCTCTACCAGCACGGCGACGACCACCCACATCAATTCCACTCGGACTCGATACTTCAGCCCTTGCAGAAGCTACCGAACGCACTAAACCAGGCAGTGCCGCCAATGGTTGCAGGCTGTCTTTTCCGGGCAGAGTAACCACATGGCCCAAGCCACCACAACTGGGACATGCCCTACCGAATAGTTCATAAATATTTTGCCCCTGACGCTTGCGGGTGAGCTCCACCAGCCCCAATTCAGTAATTTGGGCAATTTGAGGGCGGGCTTGATCATCCCGCATTGCTTGGGTGAAATGCTCAAGCAGCATTAATTGATCGCGGCGAGATTCCATATCAATGAAATCAATAATCACAACTCCACCGATATTGCGTAATTTCAGCTGCCGGGCAATCTCGGTGGCTGATTCACAATTTGTCCAAAGAACTGTCTCCCTTGAATTAGCCGATCGGGTAAAGGAACCGGAGTTCACATCAACTACTGTGAGGGCTTCAGTGGGTTCGATAATTACATATCCGCCTGATGGCAAATCAACCCTTGGTTTTAATGCATCACGAATAGCCGCATGCACTTTGTAATGTTCGAGAATTTCGGTGGATTCATCATGAAATTCCACCACAAGATTTGTTTGATCTTGGCCAAGAAAAGCATTAACGCGGGCAACGGCTTCTTGAGAATCAACCACAACCTTTAACACTTCTGGGCTGTAGAGATCACGCAATACACGATGAATAAAATCTTCGTCGCGATTTAATAAAATAGGAGGCTGCGCGGTTTCCGCCGCTTGTTGGATTGCTTCTAATTGACGCAATAAAGATTCAAGATCATCGATAATTTGCTCTTCGCTAATACCCTCAGCCTCAGTGCGCACCAGCAAACCGGTGCCCGGGGGTTTGATTAATACCGATAGGGCCCGCAAACGATTACGTTCCGATTCAGCCGCAATGCGGCGAGAGATATTTACCCCTTGGCCATGGGGCTGCAGCACCAAAAACCGGCCTGGCAAAGAAAGATTTCCCGTTAAGCGGGGCCCCTTCGTGCCTGTGGGTTCCTTCATTACCTGCACCAACACCTTTTGGCGAGGTTCAAGTAATTCGGTGATAGCTGCCCCACCTTTTTTTAAACGCAGGGGCCCAAGATCAGAAAGATGAATAAATCCATTCTTTTCACTTTCGCCAATGTTTACGAATGCTGCATCAATACCCGGTAAAACATTTTCAACAGTACCTAAATAAACATCACCAATTTGATGGCGGCCTTGGGCAACGATTAATTCATCAACCCGTTCTTCGTTGAGTACGGCTGCGATCCGTAATTGCTCAGCGATAACGATCTGCTGTGGCATGGGCTGAGGCAACCCCTTGCGGGATCACCAATAAGGGTGGATGGGGAAATAAAAAATGCTTTTGTGCTTTCAGGTGTTGGGAACTGAAAGCAAAGATCAAACAAACTAGACGTATTTCAACAATGCATATCAAAAGACATGCTGCGTGTGCAGGAATCAGACAGCTACCTAGAACCCTTGGACGCAATCACTGCCGGGAGCGATAAACGCAGCCTGGATTGAGGGCGATTCTTCGGGCGGTATCTCCGCCTCGATGACAATTTAGCACGCCAGATTCAAAGATTCGCGAATTTGATGAACTAATAGAAGGGGCGTAGCCAAACGTTGCTCCAATAGTTGCAGCATTTGATTTGGTTTAAGTGAGCGGCCACTGTTTTCCACCCAACTATCTAAACCGATTTCCACCCCAGTGGGTTTCCATTGATACCAATGCAAATCAAGCAAATATACTTTTAAATCTTTTTCCTTTAGACGGCCCAATCGATCTTTACAAAGTAACGGCAATCGTTCTGCTGCCAGCAGCTCGCCAAGGGCACCTTGCCAAGCCTCCGCTTTAGGGCATTCAAACCCTGGCTGCACCTCGATGTTGAGTCGCCAGCTGGCGGAAACGATCGACTGGGATAACGCGGGCGCATGCACTGCAATTCCGTGGGCACTTATTAGCTGCAGCCCTGGTGGTAGTTGAGGCTGCAAAAGTTCTAGAAAATTTTCAGCTGTAATTTCAGCGCAAAAGCTGAGATCGAACCAATCAGCATGGGCCTCAGCCCCAAGGGGCAAGGCAAGGGCAAGCTGCAACCGCGGCAAAGGGTGGAAGCCACCG
>VFLB01000319.1 GCA_009914645.1 Synechococcaceae bacterium Bin_79_3 | reverse complement strand
TATTTGTTGATCAACCACCACCACAAATTTGGTGTAAGTGAATTGCGGTAGAGCGCTCCAAAAAGCCATCGCCGCCCTTTTTGCTTGGCCCGGATACGCCTTATTAATTGAAATAACCGCCAGTTTGTAGCTGAGCGATTCCATGGGCAAGAAGAAATCAATGATCTCTGGTACTTGCTGGCGCAGGATCGGCGTGTAAATCCGATTCAGGGCGATAGCAAGCATCGCCTCCTCTTTTGGGGGCCTGCCACTAAAAGTAGTTAGCATCAAGGGATTTTTCTGCTGCGTTATGCAGTGGAATCGCACAAGTGGTGATGCTTCTTCTAGGCCGTAAAACCCCATGTGGTCGCCAAATGGGCCGTCAGGGCCTGTCTCGCCAGGGGTGATCGTGCCCTCCAGCACAATTTCACTGTGGGCTGGCACTTCGAGATCAACCGTTTTGCAACGGGCCAGATGTACACCTTGGCCTGCATATAACCCCGCAAATAACCATTCCGAAAGTTGCACTGGAATTGGTGTTGCTGCCGCCATTACCAATAAGGGATGCACCCCAAGGGCAACGGCAATTTCCAGCTTTTCGCCCCTGGCAGCTGCTTTACGTAAATGTCCGGCCCCGCCGCGCACGCTGAGCCAATGCACTGTCATTGAGTGGGCATCTTGCTGTTGAAGGCGATAAACCCCCACATTTGGAACGCGGGTTTCAGGATCGCGGGTGATCACAAGGCCAAGGGTGATCACCCTGCCTGCGTCGCCAGGCCAGGGGCGGATCAGGGGTAGCTGATCAAGATTTATTTGATCCCCCTTTTGAATAATTTGTTGGCAGGGGGGGAATAAATCCAAATCTGGTCGAGCTTTTACTAAATCCCACAGCACGCGTCCGAAGGCAGCGGTTTCCTGCAAGCCTTTTGGCGGCCTTGGTTGTTGCAATAAAGCGAGTCTGCTGCCCAGTTCCTCCAGCTCCTCAACCCGCTCAAGGCCCATGCTCCACACAACTCTTTCAACGGTGCCTAGAAGGTTGAGTACGAGCGGCATGGGGCTGCCGATCACGTTTTCAAATAAAAGGGCCGGCCCTCCAGCGGCCAAAACCCGGTCTGCGATGGCAGCCACTTCAAGGTCGGGATTCACTGGAGCACTGATGCGGCGCAGCTGGCCCCGCTGTTCCAGAAGCTTCAGAAAATCACGCAGGGTGCGCTGCGCCATTTGTATCAAGAAAGGTTGCACTTACTGTGGCGCACCTAGCCCGTGCCCTGTGCGATGCGTGTTTCTTATTTCCACACCCCCGAGCGGGTGCCCTCTGGCTCTATGGCAGCAGCAGCAGTTGTGATTGATGTGTTGAGGGCCACCAGCACCATGGCCTGGGCACTTCATAACGGCGCAGAAGCTGTGCAGGCCTTTGCCGATCTTGACGAGCTCAATGCCGCAGCTGCTGCCTGGCCGCAACAGCTCTGCTTGCGGGCTGGAGAGAGGGGTGGGAGCCGCCTGGAGGGCTTTGATCTGGGTAACTCCCCCTTGGCGGTAACAGCCGAGATAGTTGCCGGGAAACGAATTTTCGTGAGCACTACAAATGGCACTAGGGCCCTCGATCGAGTGCAAACTGCACCTCTTTTGGTTACCGCCGCACTGGTGAACAGATCGGCTGTTGCTAAGCGTTTGCTTCAGCAAGCACCTGAAAGCGTTTGGGTGGTGGGAAGCGGCTGGGAGGGTGATTACTCCTTGGAAGACAGCCTTGCCGCTGGAGCACTTGCAGCCGCATTGCTGGGCCAAGGGGGAATGGATTTGAAAACGATTGCGGCTAACGACGAATTTTGCGCAGCCCATGCCTTATGGAGTCAATGGCAGCACCAGCCGGAACAGGCGCTCCGCCTGGCCAGTCATGGCCAGCGACTGGAGCGATTAGGTGATCACGACGCTGATTTTGCATGCTGCGCCGCTGTAGACAGCCTTGAAGTGGTACCCCAACAAAGCGAGCCAGGGGTTTTGAAGCCATCCTGAGGCTGGGTACAGTTTGGATAGAAGAACACTTGGTTTTGAGCAGCTTCCTTGCAGCAGCCCTGCAAATGAACAGCACCCCTGATCCGGATGCAAACTTTGCCCAGGCCGAGGAATTGATTGAGTTAGCGGCCCGCCGCGGTGCCGATTTGGTGGGCCTACCCGAAAACTTTGCTTTTATGGGCGAAGAAGTTCGCAAAATTGAATTAGCCCCAAGTCTTGCGGAGCGTTGCAGTCGCTTTTTAGTAACGATGGCGCGTCGATATCAAGTAACTCTCTTGGGCGGTGGTTTTCCGGTGCCGGCAGGGGAAAAGCTCACCTACAACCGTTCAGAGTTAGTTGGTGTTGATGGGCTTTTGCTTGCTCGTTACGACAAGATTCACCTTTTTGATGTGGATCTTCCAGACGGCAACACTTTCACAGAATCGGCCACCGTTTGCTCTGGCGACGAATTGCCACCTGTTGTTGCAGTGCCTGGTTTATGCAGAATTGGGCTGTCTATTTGCTACGACGTGCGCTTCCCAGAGCTTTATCGCCACCTAGTGGGAGCGGGGGCTGAATTAATAATGGTTCCCGCTGCTTTCACCGCTTACACCGGCAAAGATCATTGGCAGGTTCTGCTGCAATCGAGGGCAATTGAAAATACCTCCTACATACTTGCGCCAGCTCAAACGGGCCTGCATTATGGGCGCCGTCAAAGCCATGGTCATGCCCTTGTTATCGATCCGTGGGGCACGGTGCTAGCCGATGCTGGGGTTAGCCCTGGAGCTGCTGTTGCACCGGTTGATCCAAGCCACTTACAGCGGGTTAGGGCTCAGATGCCGAGCTTGCGGCATAGGCGTACAAGCTTGTTCTGAATTCAGGAATGATTAAGCACTGGCGGAGATGCAGTTTTGCGACCTTTGCAGCCCTGGCTGTTCTTTTTGCTTCGCCAGTTCGTGCGTTTAGTGCTCTAGGCGCATGGCGTATTAATGCCGATGGTGTGTTGGAGCTGCGTACAACTCCAAATGTAAATCTCACCGCTTCTTTTGATGCAGGGGGAGGAAATCGGGGCCCCAGATTATGGATCGATTTTCCCGGCACTCCTACGCGCCCTCGCAATATTGCAGGGGCAGGGCCGATCAGACAGGTGCGAATCGGAGCGCCGGAGCCTGGCATCACAAGGCTTGTAATTGAATTTTTGCCTGGAACGCAGTTAGATCCCACCCAATTGAAATTAGAGGGAGTTGATAACAACAACTGGAAACTGCAACTTCCCAATCAGTTGGGAGGATTCATCGCATTTGGTGAAGGCAATGTTGATCGGGTTGATCCAGTTATGCCGATGCCTGTGCCTGGTTACAAACCAGGTGAATCACAACTTTCGCCGCGCCCGCCTCTACGCACAATGCAAGCGAGCGACCTGCCCCAGGTGAACCGCGGGCGGTTTCGAATTGTTATTGATCCAGGCCACGGCGGGCCGGATCCAGGGGCAGTGGGAATTGGCGGAAACCAGGAAAAAGACGTGGTCTTAGAGATCTCTTTGCAAGTTGCTGAACTGCTGCGCAACAGGGGGGTAGAGGCTTTGCTCACCAGAAGTGGCGATATTGATGTGGACTTACCACCGAGAGTGCAACTTGCAAACAACAGTGGCGCCGATGCCTTTGTGAGCATTCACGCCAACGCCTTGAGCATGAGCAGGCCTGATGTGAATGGGCTTGAAACCTTCTATTTTCAAAGCCTGCAAGGAAGAAATTTGGCCAGTGCAATTCATGCATCCCTGCTTAAAACGGTCCGCCGCACTGATCGAGGCGTAAAAGAGGGTCGTTTTTATGTAATTAAGGCCACTCGAATGCCCTCAACCCTCGTTGAGGTTGGATTCCTTACTGGCTCTGATGATGCTGCCGACATGATGGATCCTGCCCATCGCCGTCAGTTATCTCTGGCCATTGCTGCTGGAATCCTTGATTATTTGAGGCTTGAAGGTTGAACTTGCCGCAGGGATTGTCTGCAGATGCAGTGCTTGGAATGTTTGATAGCGGCCTTGGCGGCCTCACGGTTTTAAGACGATTGCTCGCTTTGCGTCCTGGACAGCCCTGTATTTATTTGGCAGATACAGCACGAGTTCCCTATGGCGGTCGCAGCGCTGCAGAAATTCGTGGAATTGCAGCTGAAGTAACGAGCTATTTGAAGAAGCAGGGCAGCCAGGCTTTGTTGATGGCCTGCAACACATCCAACGCGATAGCACTGGATGTGGCTGAGGCCACTGCAGGTGGGCCAGTGGTGGGTTTAATTGAGGCAGTAGCCAAGGTTGTTAGAGCATCTCGTGTCGGTGTGCTGGCAACCCCTGCTACTGCTGGCAGTGGTGCCTACGGCAAGGCCTTAAGGGCTGCAAACACTCAGATCACCGTTGTCGAAGTGGGCTGTCCCTTTTTTGTACCAGCTATCGAAAGACACGATTTAGGCAGCGGGGCCCTAATCGAAGCAGCCAAAAACTACCTTGAGCCGCTGTTGGCCGCTGAGGTGGAAACCATCGTGCTGGGCTGCACCCACTACCCACTTTTGGAACCTCTGTTGCAACAGCTTTTGCCATCCCATATCGAATTGGTTGATCCTGCTATTGCCGCCGTTGATGTGCTTTCTGAAATGCTGCCAGCTCCCCTTCCTCTTCCCCATGGCGCCGATGCCTTTAGCGGTTGCCGCTTTCTCGTTACTGGTGATCCTGAACCCTTTGCAGCAGGGGTAGAGCATTGGCTTGGGGCTAGCCAGAGGGTGGAGTGGGTGAAACTTCAGCAAGCAGGTTGAGCCCCCTAAGATCTGCTGATAAGGGTGATTACATGACAACAGTTGCAGAACTACTTCAGCCTGTTGAATCTGATCTGGAGGATCTGCTGAGCGATCTACGTGTTTTGATCGGCGCCGGCCATCCGATCTTGCAAGCTGCAGCTGAACATTTATTTAGCGCTGGTGGAAAGCGGCTCAGGCCAGGCATTGTTCTTTTGTTATCGCGGGCACTTTCTCCAAACGGTGAACTGGGGCCAAGACATCGACGTTTGGCAGAAATTACGGAAATGATCCATACAGCCTCGTTGGTGCACGACGATGTAGTGGATGAAGCAGACACTCGCCGGGGCGTCGCCACTGTTCACAGTAGATTTAGCCATCGAGTTGCTGTGTTAGCAGGCGACTTTTTGTTCGCTCAATCAAGTTGGCACCTGGCAAATTTAGATAATTTGGAAGTTGTTAAATTGTTATCCAGAGTAATTATGGATCTTGCTGAGGGGGAGATTCGACAGGGCCTCTACCGTTTTGATACTGGGCAAAGCCTGGATTCATATCTAGATAAAAGTTATCGAAAAACTGCATCTTTAATGGCTAATAGTTCTAAAGCTGCGGGAGTTCTTTCGGATTTACCAACTACTGAATTGAAATCACTTTATGAGTTTGGAAGGCTTTTGGGCTTAGCTTTTCAGGTTGTGGATGATATTCTTGATTTTACAGCTGATGATGCTCAACTTGGCAAACCAGCTGCCTCTGATCTGGCCTCGGGCACTCTCACTGCACCTGTTATCTACGCGATGGAAGAATTTCCTGCGCTTTCCGGTTTGATTGAGCGGGAATTCAACGAAGCTGGCGATCTAGAGCAAGCCCTTGCCCTTGTGCATCAAAGTAGGGGCATTGCACGCTCCCGTGAGCTGGCTGAAAAATTTAGCCATGAAGCCGGAGCCTGCTTGGATTTTCTTGCTCCATCGGAAGCGAAGTCTGCACTGCTACACCTACCAGAATTTGTGTTAAGCCGTCTTTACTAAAAAAGCCTTATTTGGTGTGGAAACCAAATTAAAAGTAAGGGTTTTGGATTTTGTTCCTTTATCGGCTTAGGAATGCTGCATCGACCGCTAGCTGTTCCATGTCTTTTGCTGTTGCCCAACACATCACTCTCACAGATCGCTACGGACATGCCTTGATGGTTTGTGAATTACCCAAAGGCATTCGTCGCGATGAGGTTGCACGCTTACACCATCAAATTCTTGCCAATTTTCATGGTGAGTTAATCAAGCAAGCTCCAACCAAGCCCATCCACTTGAGCTGGCCTGAGGTAGTTAATCGTTTAGAGCAGCGGATGGACTGCCTTGCGCGGCCAAAGGCAGCATGAAATTCACAACTAGATATGTATCCAAATAATTTGAAGTGATCTTTAAGGTGGGGATGGTAAGTTGTAGTTTGTAATTAACCAAATTATGAGCGCAATTTTAAATAATACGCAAATTTCAGTTGTTGCTTATACGCTGCAGCGTCTTGCCGATTTGGGGATAGATAGGGTTTTTGGTGTTCCAGGCGACTACTCTTTTCCTATTAATGATGCTGTAGAAGAAGATCAGCGCTTGAGCTGGGTAGCATCAGCCAATGAATTGAACGCTGCATATGCAGCAGATGGGTATGCCAGACGCAGGGGCGCTGCGATACTTTCAACAACCTACGGAGTTGGTGAACTAAGTGCCTTAAATGGTGTTATGGGAGCTATGGCGGAAAGAGTGCCAGTGTTTCATATTGTTGGAGCACCAAGCACAAGAATTGTTAAACAAGGCTTGGTTGCGCATCACACCCTTGGAGATGGAATATTTGGAAATTTCGAACCCCTTTCAGCCGCTGCCTGCTGCGTAACTGCACGCCTCAGCCCTGAAAATGTTGTGCTGGAACTGGAGAGGGTGATTGATAAAGCCTTGGAGGAAAGTCAGCCAGCATATTTAGTAATTCCGATGGATTTAGCTTTAATGCCTGTGATTGGAATTCCATTAAAAGGCAGCATTATTGGCACAATTAGACAAAGGCAAAGCGACCCTGGAGAATTAAATGCAGCATTAACGCATGTGTTAAATAAATTAGCTAAAGCGAAAAAACCAATAGTACTTGCTACCCGCACAATATCACGATTTGGTTTAAAGAATACCTTTGAAAAATTCCTCGAATCTAGTGGCTTACCCTATGCAACTTCACCTATGGATCGTGCGATTTTATCCGAATCTCATCCAGGATATCTAGGTGTATATAGCGGAGATATGTCTCAGCCAGCTGTATTAAAGCAAATTATACAAGAATCTGATTTAGTATTAGATATTGGCGGTTTGATTCATGAAGATTTAAATACTGGAATATGGACAGATGGAATTAACACCAAATCTTTAGTAAGCATTCGCTATGATTGGGTGCAATCCTGTGGATCTGTTTTCACAAGTGTTGCATTGCAAGATATGCTCGATGGATTAATTGACGCAAAGATTGCTGCAACTTCTATTTGTTATTGGAATGAAAATCGCCCCGTCCAGCCCCCTGCATTTCTGAAGAACACTGGAACTGGCACTGAGCAAATTACAGCTAAATATTTTTATCCACTTCTACAAAATTTTCTACGCAGTGGAGATGTGCTTGTACTTGAGGCGGGAAGTTGCATGTTGCAAATTAGCAGTCTGCGTTTACCCGATGGTGTTGATATGGAAAATCAAACGTTATGGAGTTCAATCGGATGGGCTACCCCTGCTGCAATGGGAGTAGCAATGGCGCAACCTGAAAAAAGAGTTGTATTACTTAGTGGAGATGGAGCTCATCAATTAACAGCTCAGGAGATAGGCGTAATGGGGCGCTATGGCGTTAAGCCAGTTGTGATTATCTTGAATAATAGTTGTTATGGTATTGAAGATATGCTCAGTGATCGTAATCATGAATATAACATATTGGCACCATGGAGCTATAGTAAATTACCAATAACTATGGGTTGTGAAAATTGGTGGTGTGCTCGGGTTGAAAGTGTAGCTGAGCTGGAAACTGCCTTAAAAGAAATAAATGTGCAAGAGAACGCAGCATATTTAGAAGTTGTGGTTCCAGCTAGCGATAGTAAACATATAGCGCAGGCGATCGTTGATCGCCTGCAAAAACAACATACTCCGCCTGATAGCACTGAGCAATAAAAAAATATTTACCGTATAAATAGCATCTCTTGATAGGTGGGTAATGGCCAACGATCATCGTCTACCAATAGCTCCAAAGCATCAGCAGCTTGACGCAATTTAAGCATTATTGGTAAAAGGACTTCAGCGCAGTGCCTCATGTGGGCAGCGCTGCCATGGGGTGGGTTATTCAAGGCTTGTTCCAACACAACACTCTGATCTTGAAGATCTTTATTAAGGGAGGAGATCTGTTCCACCAAGCTTGTATCTATGGGTAAACCCAAGCTCTTTTGTTCCATTAATGATCCGCTGAGATCGCCAAGGCTGCCTTGAACCGCCGGTTGTATTTGGGTGCGGGCCATGCGCAGGGCTAGTTTTGCTTCCACTTCTATTGCAAGAATGTATTGCTCTGCATAAACTTCATAGCGGCTCTGTAATTCCACTCTGCTTAAAACTCCTTGGCGTTCAAATAGATCAGCAACTTCAGGCCTCTCCAATACAGGCAGGGCATCAGCGCAGGTGGGCAAATTTTCTAGGCCCCTTTCATGCACTGCCTTGTGATGCCAATCTTCCGAATATCCGTCGCCACCAAAAACTACCGCACCATTTTCTTGCATTATCTGTTTAAGCACTGCAAAGGAAGCGTCTTGTAAAGACGCACCACCTTGAATGCAACGCTCAAGTTCATCGCAGAGCCATTGCAAGGAATCAGCAAGGATTGTGTTCATAGCCACCAGCGGACCTGCCACTGATTGCCCAGAACCAACAGCTCTAAATTCAAAACGATTACCTGTAAATGCAAATGGTGAAGTGCGGTTGCGATCACCCGGATCCTTTTGGAATTCGGGCAGAGTATCCACACCCATTTGCATCACTCCAGCTGTAGAGGAAGATTTAGGTTCTCCCTCACGGATTTGATTAAATACATCCTCCAATTGGCTGCCGAGATACACAGAAATAATTGCTGGAGGTGCTTCATTGGCACCAAGACGATGGTCGTTTCCAGCGGTTGCCACAACAGAGCGCAGTAAAGGGCCAAAGCGATGAATACCTCTGATTACAGCACCACAAAACAACAAAAACTGCATATTTTCGTGGGGTGTGTTGCCTGGATCTAACAAATTGCCCTGAGTTGAATTCCCAACAGACCAATTGACGTGTTTCCCAGATCCGTTGATGCCAGCGAAGGGTTTCTCATGAAGTAGGCAAGCCATGCCATGTTTTTTAGCTGTGCTGCGCAGCAGCGTCATGATCAGCTGTTGGTGATCTGTTGCAACGTTTGCTGGCTCATACACAGGGGCAATTTCAAATTGACCGGGTGCTACTTCGTTGTGGCGGGTTTTGCAAGGCACCCCAAGCCGATAGAGCTGTTGTTCAACGTCTTGCATGAAAACCTGAACCCTTTCAGGTATTGCACCGAAATAATGATCATCAAATTGCTGCCCTTTTGCGGAGGGTGCACCAAATAATGAACGGCCAACTAGCAGTAAATCAGGCCGCAAATTTAGAAAGGCCTGATCTATGAGGAAATATTCCTGCTCGGCTCCGCAACTTGAATTAACCGGAGCAACTTCAGTGTTGCCAAGCAAAGTTAAAAGACGCTTCGCCTGGCGATTCATCGCTGCGTTGGAGCGCAACAAAGGTGTTTTTTTGTCAAGAGCTTCGCCAGTCCACGACACAAAAACTGTTGGAACGCAAAGGGTTACCCCATTTGGGGTTTCCATTAAATATGCAGGGCTTGTGATGTCCCAGGCGGTGTAGCCCCTCGCCTCGAAGGTGGAACGTAATCCACCGTTGGGGAAAGACGACCCATCAGGTTCACCCTGTACAAGTAATTTGCCGGTGAATTCTGTAATTACCGTTCCATCGCTTTGAGGCGCGATGAAGCCATCATGTTTCTCAGCAGTGGAATTTGTCAGGGGATAGAAAACGTGGGCGTAATAAAGAGCCCCATGGCTTGTTGCCCAGTCCTTCATTGCTTGGGCAACAGCATTTGCAACAGAGGGATCAAGCTTTCCCCCTTCACGGATGGTGCGCTGCACCAGCTTGAATTCTTCCTTGGGTAGCGCCTTCTTCATCTTTTCCAAAGTGAAGACGTTTTTGCCCCAAAGTTCGTCTAGGGGCTTGGCTGTTTCAGCTGGATACGAACCACGCAGCTGGATCTGCTCAATAGCACTAAGACGCTGGGGCGAGGGCATGGGTTCCGATGAATTGCGTCTACCACTTAAAGCCCTTGACTACCCCACAAATGCCATGGAAGACACTTATTTTAGATTTGGCGCTTCTAAAGGTAACAACTGATACAAAATGCTGCCGCAGAATGGTGAAATACAAAAAAGCCACCCATTGAGGGTGGCTTTTGATATTTAAATTTGGCTTACTGTAAAGAGGCCTAGTAGCGGTTTCCGCCACCGCCACTGGGACGTCCGCCGCCGC
>VFLB01000028.1 GCA_009914645.1 Synechococcaceae bacterium Bin_79_3 | reverse complement strand
CGTGGCGCTGGCGCAACTCTTGCCTGTGGCACCGGCGCATGTGCCGTTTTGGTTGCAAGCCATTTGCGTGGCGCTTGCGCTCGTGAAGCAGATATTGAGCTGCCTGGGGGCATACTCCATATCTGCTGGGATGAGGAAAACCATTTGCAAATGGTTGGCCCTGCTGAATTTGTGTTTAGTGGTAATTGGTTCTTAGAAGAAGATGCAAAATTGCTTACTACTAAACCTATTGATTGCTCAATTGATTGCAGCCAGGGTTGCTTGGATCCTGATAATTGCCCGAGCGCCACTGCTCGCGCAAACGCAATGGCGCTGTTGGATAAGTTTTCGCTAAATCAATTGGTAGATCTAGCCAATGAATCTATTGAAGAACGCACAATTAAACGTATCAAAGGTGGTTGATTCATTGCTTTATTTAGACGCTTGCGCTGCGGCGCCGCCCCATCCACTTGTGTTGGCAGCCATGGCAGAGCATCAGGCTGATTGCTGGGCGAATCCATCTAGCCTTCACAGTGCTGGCCTTATGGCAGCCGATCTTTTAGAACGAAGCCGCCTTGAGTTTGCTGCCCTATTTGGGCTTAAGAAAGGGGAGGTTATTTTTACTTCCGGTGGCACCGAAGCAAACAATCTTGCTCTTTTTGGAGTGTGCAGGCGTTTATCTCCTGGCCGTTTGCTGCTTTCACCCCTTGAGCATCAATCTGTAAAAGCTGCAGCAGCTCAACTTCGATTGGAGGGCTGGCAAATTGAATTGTTACCCGTTGATCAGCAGGGGGTGGTGAAGCTGGAGGAGCTTGAGAAATTACTTGAGCCTCCCACCCGTTTGCTTAGCCTTGTCTGGGGTAGCGCTGAAGTGGGAACGCTTCAACCAATGGCAGCTGTAGCAGAACTCTGCAAGGCGAAGGGTGTTTTGCTCCATAGCGATGCCGTTCAAGTGGCAGGCGAGGTTCTAGTGGATTTAGAAGCTATTCCGGTTGATTTACTTTCTTTATCCGCCCACAAATTTCAGGGTCCTCGGGGAGTGGGTGCTCTTTTGCTCGCTGATGGCGTCGAGCTACAGCCGCAGATACATGGTGGTGGTCAGGAGGGGGGGCATCGCTCCGGCACGGAGCCAGTGATTTTGGCTGCTGGCATGGTGAAGGCTCTTGAATTGCGACAAACATGCCAGCCCCATCCCGCTGAGCATCTAGCCCAGCTGCGGGATCGCTTAATGAAGCATTTGCTGCCATTAATTGGCGTGCGCCTCAGCGGACCATCCAATCCCAAGCAAAGGCTTCCCCATCACCTAAGCCTGCTTTTGAGTAGTCCAGAAGGCGTTCCCCTTTCTGGCAGATCGATGGTGCGAGCAATGGCCCGTGGAGGCGTGGCTTGCAGCAGTGGTTCCGCCTGTAGTAGTGGTAAAGAAATTGCCAACTCAAATTTGTTAGCCCTGGGCTTGAGTGATGCAGAAGCAGCAAGTGGCTTGCGCTTCAGTTTTGGGCCATGGCTTGAGCCAGCTGATTTAGATGAATTGCCAGCTTTATTTGAGCGCTGTTTGGCTGAACTATCGCTACAACAGTCGCAATGAACTTGCCTAGCGATCTGTTTAGCGCCGAAAATCAGTTGCTAGCTGCGCTTATCGCAGCCATAAAAGCTGAACCAAAGGGTCGTTGGAGTGCTGAATTGCGCTTTGAAGGGCTGCGGATTCTGCCAGTGGCGTTGCGGCTTCTGGCAGAAATAAAAAATGCATCATTTGCTTGCTCATTGGTATTTCCTGATGCCGGCGCCAGTGCCCTAGCTAAGCGAGATGCACCAAATCTCTCGATCAGCTGTTCAAACCTCAATGACTGGCTCAGTTTGCAGGAAGCAGGCCAAGGCAGCTGCGCAGATTTATTGATTTTTGTAGCACCGCTCCCTCCTGATTACAGCGCTGTGGAAAGTATTTGCCAGAACCACGGCGGTCCGCTGCTTTTACTAAACGGCAGATTGGAGGATGCTGCCGTTGGTATTGGCAGCGTGGCTCGGGCTCGCAGAAAGGGTTTTCTTGCAACGTGGCAAAACGCTTACAGCCTTCAACCGTTGTTAGAGGCGGCTCTGCTACATGCATATCCAGATCAGTGGTTGCTCTTCAAGCAAGGCGATAGTGGTTTTGTGCCAGTTGCATCCTTTGATAAAAAACCCGCACCTGAAGAGCTAGATGAGGCCCTTAGTAATCCTTTGGGCCAGGGATTAAGGGCCATCGATCGCTTTTTGAATGAGCTGAGCTAACTCCACCTAAGCTTTAGAAACCGTTTTTTAAACCATGGCAGAGAAGCCAAGCAATCTTTTATTGCGATTAAACCCGATAGACCTTGGCGCTGCAGTTGCAGTATTGCTAGCAGCCTTGGCTGTTATTTGGAGCCCCAAACTTGCTGGCAGCGTTGCTAGGGCAACCGGAGGTTTGAAATCAGTGCTTGTAACCGTTGATGTGAGGGGTATTCCTTCCGAAAACCCAAATGCCTTGTTGAGCAAAATTAGAGCTGACGCCAAAACGAGCCTTGTGATCCGTAATCAACCCCATGGCAGCGTAGATATCAAGCAAGTAACAGCAATAAACAAGCGAGTTGTAGTAGTGCTCCCCAGCGGCGTTGTTACCACTGCTCCAGATCCGAATGCAAGTGGTTTTTCTACACTTGATGCTCGTTTCGTGCTCCGAGGCGATGGCCAGGTAAGTAAGGCCGGAGTTGTTTTAGGTAATCAAGCTTTAAAAATTGGCTCCCCCGTTGAATTAGATGGCGCTACCTATCGTATTAATGGCGTAGTTAGCAATGTTCAAATTACAAATCCCTAAAATGTTTTATTTAGCTAAGGCGTTGTGGGCAGCTGGTTTACTTGCAAGTTTTAATTTAGTTGCTCAATTTAGTTCTGTTAAAGCCCAGCAGCTTGAGCCGCCACCCCTGCCGCTGCTAAGCCCCATGGGTTTGCCAATGCTGCAAGCCCAGGTGATGTGCCCTCAATTGCAAAGGGGAGTGCAACAAGCTGTTGGGGCAGAGCCTGCTGTGTGGAGCATCAGTTTGGCCGACCCCAGCGGTCGATTACTTGCCGATATAAACGGTGATCGGCCTCGCATACCCGCCTCAAATCAAAAACTTTTAAGCACCGCTATTGCTTTGGATCGGCTGGGGCCAGATCATCGCCTTAACACCGAGCTTTGGCAATTACCGGATGGCACTTTCCGGCTAATGGGCAGTGGCGACCCCAGCCTTGGCTTCTTGCAACTAAAACGTTTCGCCAAGTTGGCCGCAGGTTCTGGCGGCAGCAGTAACGCTGGTAGCGGCCTTGTGCGCCTGCAGCTGGAAGAAGAACCCGTCAATAGATGGTGGCCCCAGGGGTGGTCGCTGTCGGATCG
>VFLB01000272.1 GCA_009914645.1 Synechococcaceae bacterium Bin_79_3 | reverse complement strand
TTACCACTACCCATAAACATTTTGATGCCGCAGGCATTGCCTGGATCCTTGAGCGCCTCAAGATTTGAGCAATCTCCGCACGCTCCAAAAAAGAAGCCGTAATGCACGCGGCTAACAGCTGCTGCCCGTGCCAGCTTCGCCTCAAGCGCTTCAGTTGAAATGGTTGGTGGAATCGTGTTTGGCATCTCTAGAAATGCCGTTACCCCTCCCCTTAAACAAGCCCTACTTGCGCTAATTAGATCTTCTTTATGGGTTAAGCCAGGATCGCGAAAATGAACCTGAGGATCAATAACTCCAGGCATAACGGTTAGGCCGTGGGCTTCGAGCACCAAGCCATCCCAGTTGGAGGGTGAAATTTCGTGGCAAGCCTTGATCAAACCAGCCTGGATTTCTAAATCAACCAATCTGAGGCTGCCATCAGCTTGCAGCACACTGCCACCGCGCACCAGCAGATTTCCTTCAGCCATAGCAAGCGTTCAGCGGCATTGCATCTAGTGTGGCCAAAAGAATTTGGTTTTGCTTGAAAGATTTACTGTTGATGCTGGCATTGGTTTTGGGCTTGAGGCAATTTTTGCTTGAAGCTCGCTATATCCCTTCAGGTTCAATGCTGCCTGGCCTGCAAGTTCATGACAGGTTAATGGTAGATAAATTAACCAATCGTTTTCGCAGCCCGCAACGGGGTGAAATCATTGTTTTCAATGCGCCTCACGCATTTGATCCCGTCCTAAAAAGCACTTACCAAACGAGCCCAATTCAATGCTTTATTATTAACTTACCCTTCGTAAGTGCCCTTACAGGCATACAATCACCCGCCTGCGATGCCTTTATAAAAAGGGTGGTAGCGGTAAGCGGGGATCGAGTAATAGTGGATCCAAAAGGCTTCGTTAAAGTGAATGGGATCGCGATTAATGAACCTTATGTAACAAATTTCTGTAGCCCAATACCATGCAAACCACTCCAAACAGTGGTGCCTCCTGAATCGGTATTAGTG
Organism: Synechococcaceae bacterium Bin_79_3; assembly: GCA_009914645.1. GTDB lineage: Bacteria > Cyanobacteriota > Cyanobacteriia > PCC-6307 > Cyanobiaceae > Synechococcus_D. The sequence goes on along the minus strand of VFLB01000272.1, from coordinate 232 downwards.
CTCGGGGATAACCGAGCCAATAGTTGGGATGGGCGTTTATGGCCCGGCACAAATTTTGTTCCTAACGATCACATAATTGGCAGGGCTTTATTTAGATTTTGGCCACCTAACAGTTTTGGATCTCTTTTAAGCCCGGATCCAGGCGCCAAGCCGCTGGCAACTGCAACCCCGTAGCAATTACCTGGCCAACAAGAGTTGCAGCAGGAAGAGGGCGATTAGCGGCAAAACTGCC
>VFLB01000293.1 GCA_009914645.1 Synechococcaceae bacterium Bin_79_3 | reverse complement strand
TTTTCATTGTTTCAGCGCTCTGCAAGACAAATGGAAGTTGCATTTGACCTGAACCAAATAATTCGCCAACAACCTTCATGCCATCAAGTAAAAAAGTATTAACAATTTCAAGAGGTTTGTATTGCACTAAACCCTCCATAAGCGCAGCATCTAATCCGATTCGTTCACCATCGATAATATGTTGTTTTAAGCGATCTTCAACGGCAAGATCCGCCAAGGATGGTCCAGATTCCCTGGCTTCTTTTGCGCTTACACCCTCAAATAAAGTGGTAAGAGTTGTAAGGGGGTCGTAGCTACAAACACCATTTTTAAAATCACGTAAATCATTGATAAGGTCGCGGCAAACCTTCTGATGTGCGTCGCTAATTTTTACAAGGGGCAATATTTTAGCAGGGCTAACTATTGCCGCATCCATTCCAGCTTCACAACAATCATGTAAGAAAATAGAATTTAATACAATCCTAGCCGCTGGAGATAAACCAAAACTAATATTGCTAACTCCCAGCAAAACATGAACACCAGGTAATTCAGTACGTATTCGTTTAATTGCTGCAATTGTTTCACAAGCATTGCGCCTATCTTCTTCAATTCCTGTAGAGATTGGTAGCGCCAAGGGATCATAAAAAATCTCTCTTGCTGGAATTCCATATCTCAAGGCATCTAAGTAGGCGCGTTTTGCTATCGCAAATTTTCTTTCTGCAGTGCGGGCCATACCCTCTTCGTCGATTGTGCCAACAACAACTCCCGCCCCGTAGCTTCGTGCCAATTCAAGCACCTTGAAAAATCTATCATCGCCATCTTCATAATTAGTAGAATTAAGTAAACATTTGCCACCCGCAACCTTTAGGCCAGCCTCCATCTTCTGCCATTCAGTTGAATCAAGCATTAATGGAAGATTTACATTATTTACCAGCCTGCTAACAAGTTCATGCATATCTGATTCACCATCTCGCCCAACATAATCAACATTTACATCCAGGATATGAGCATTCTCTTTTACTTGGTTGCGGGCAACAGCGATCAGCCCATCCCAATTTTCTTCATTAAGCAATTCACGTACTTTTTTTGAGCCGCTTGCATTTAATCTTTCACCAATTATAAGAAAAGAATTTTCCTGTTCGTAGCTAGTGGTGCTGTAAAGAGAAGCGGCTGCAGATTCAGCTTGAAGCTGGGGCCGTTCAATGCGTTGCTCGGGAAGTCGAACTTGACGAGGGGCAGGTTTTAATTCTCTTGCTAATTCAACCAAGGCTGCAATATGAGCAGGAGTAGTACCACAGCATCCGCCAATAACTTGAATGCCAAGATCTTCGATGAAATGATGAAGTGCCATCTTCATCTCTAAGGGAGTTAAGCGATAATGAGCAACACCACCAACATTTTCGGGCAAACCAGCATTCGGGATACAGCTAACAACAAATGGGGCATGGGCACTTAGATAGCGCATATGCTCCTTCATCTGCTCTGGTCCGGTGGCACAATTTAAGCCAAGAATATCGATTGAAAACGGTTCTAAAATTGCAACAACTGCAGCTATATCAGAACCAACTAACATCGTGCCAGTTGTTTCCATCGTTACGCTAACCATTATCGGGCGCCTCTCACCCGTTTCTTCAAATGCTTGTTCTAAACCGCTTAATGCAGCCTTTATTTGTAATACATCTTGGCAGGTTTCTACAATAAATAAATCCACATTTCCAGCTAATAGACCGCGACCCTGTTCAGCAAAACAGGCCTTCATTACATCAAAACTTACATGGCCAAGACTGGGTAATTTGGTGGTGGGTCCGATCGAACCAGCTACGTATCTAGGTTTTTCTTCGCTGCTGTAGGCATCTGCCATCTCCCTGGCCAGGTTGGCAGCCTCCCGGTTTAGTTCAAATGCTTCTGCTTGAAGGTCGTATTCAGCAAGCACTAATGAAGTAGAACCAAAGGTATTTGTTTCAATTACATCGCAACCAGCTTCGAGGAATTGCCTGTGCACCTCCTTAACTACATCAGGCCGTGAACGCACCAATATCTCGTTGCATCCTTCTAAGGCGACACCGCCAAAATCAGTTGCGGTGAGCTCCATCTGTTGCAAAGACGTGCCCGTTGCTCCATCGAACACCAACACCGGACGCTGAGGGCTGTGGAGCCGGTCAAGAAATGTGGTCATTCCCCTATGTTCACCCTGGTTACCCAATGTTCAAATTTAGGGTCTCTGGCTTCTGTAATGGCGGTGAGCCGTTCCCGAAGCGTATCCATAACAGGCCTAAATGTGGCTAATTCTGTGCTTTCCACCCGTCTCACTGGAGTTACTTTAGCCGCTGTTCCAGTAAGAAATACCTCATCAGCTATAAATAATTCAGTTTTATCTATCGGTCTTTCCACCACCTCTATTCCTATGCTGCGAGCCAGTTCAATAACACTGGCTCTTGTAATACCTTCTAATATGTCTTGATCAACTCCGGGGGTAAACAAAATACCATCACGAACAATAAACAAATTCATTCCACTTGCTTCGCTTACTTTGCCGCGGCTATTTAAAAGCAATGCTTCATCAAAACCACTTTTAACCGCTTCAGTTTTTGCTAAAGAACTGGTTATGTAAGCGCCGCTGATTTTTCCTCTTAACGGAAGAGATCGGTCCTCTTGCCTGGTCCATGAACTAATTCTGCAAGTAACACCATCTGGCGATAGATAATCACCTAGTTCTATTCCGTATATCAAGAAGTCAGTTTCGATATCATGTAATCTTGGCGCAATTCCAAGATCTGAAGTATATACAAATGGCCTTAAATAACTGGGTTTAGTTGGTTTATTAGCCTTTAAGAAATGCCTAACGGCATCCATCACAGTTTCTGCGCTTAATTCTGTAAGCAAAAGCTTTGCACTTTCACTCAATCGCTTCGCATGGCGATCGGCTCTAAACAGCAGTATTTCTTCTGAATTCTCTGGATTAGGTATAGCCCTCATGCCGCCAAAAGCGCCTGTGCCGTAATGCAAGGCATGGGTGGCCACAGAAAGAGTGGCTTCTGCAAATGGCACGCAGCGGCCACCGAACCAAGCAAATGGGAGAAATTGGTGCATGTGGCGGCAGAAACCTTGCTTTGATCTTCTCATCCCCTTGCCAGGGATGATGGCTAGATGCACAGATTGGCAGCTATCCCTGGCGACCTAAGTAGCCAGGAACCTTTTTTAGTGGAGCAATCGGCTGCACCTTTTTTGTTTCTCAGCAGTGCTGATAGCGACTTAAGCCTGCTGGCAAACCAAAGCAGAAATATGGCTTTGCGGGCTTTAAACCTGCAAGCGCTGCAACATCCAGCTGCTGTAGACCACTACCTGCGCAGCACAGTTGTGAACGCAAAATTAGTGCTGGTTCGTTTGCTCGGGGGGCGGGGCCATTGGAGCTACGGCATCGAACAACTTAGGGAATGGGCTAGAGGCAGCGAGGAAAGGGGTCTTTTAATCATTAGCGGCACCGCCGAGGGCGAAGCTGAGCTGGCAAGCCTTGGAAACTTTCCGGAATTTTTAAGCATTGCCATCGGGCGCTGCTTGAGGGAAGGGGGCCCGGAAAACATGGCTCAAGTGTTGACCTGTTGCAGCCAATGGCTTGAAGGAAAGCCAATGGAAACGCCAAAACCAATACCCCAACCTGATCCATTGCCTTACGACTGGTGTATGGACAGTGGAGCGAGAGTAGGCCTCCTTTTCTATCGAGCTCTTTGGAACAGCGCCGATCTCGAGCTATTAGATAGTTGCTTAATTTCAATTAGGGCTGCAGGATTATGTCCTCGACTGCTACTAGTTAGCAGCCTTAGGGATGAATTGGTTCAACAGGGTGTGAGGCAATTATTTAAAGCAGAGCGGGTGGAGTTAGTACTTTGCGCTACTGGGTTTGCTTCGGTGAAAGCCGATGAAGCAGAGGCGGGAGCACCACTTTGGCGCAGTCTTGGCGTACCTGTGTTGCAATTACTTTGCAGCACCCTTCCTAAACAACGCTGGGCCGCCAGCAGCGTTGGCCTCAGCCCTTTAGATCTCAGCATGCAGGTGGCTCTTCCGGAGCTTGATGGCCGCATAACTGGTCGCATTGGTTGTTTTAAGGAGCTTTATCGGGCTGACACCGCCCTCGAATGTGCTGTTCAGCGCTACTGCCCAGATGTGGAACGGCTGGATTGGATGGCAGCGTTAGCTACTGCTTGGGTGCAATTACGCCGCACCCCCGAGAACCAGAAACGCATTGCTCTGGTTTTAGCCAATTACCCCTGCCGCAACAGCCGTCTAGCAAATGGAGTTGGCCTTGATACACCAGCCAGCGTTGTTGCAGTGCTGCATTGGCTCAAAGCAGAGGGTTATCAGCTTGGAGAGAAGCCTCTACCAATTGATGGTGATGAATTAATCAAAGCTCTAACAAATGCTCGCAGCCCTGATCCCGAAAGTTGGCACCTAGCCCCATGCGCTGAACTGGATTTAGCTCAATATCAGGATTGGTTTTCCCAACTGGCTCTGGAACCGCAAAAATTAATTGAAGAGCGCTGGGGAAAGGCCTCAAATGATCAAGGGCTTGATAAACAAAAATTTCCTATTTGCGGATTAATTTTTGGAAATATAATAGTTATGTTGCAACCCAGCAGGGGTTACGACCGCGACCCTGCCTTGAATTATCACTGCCCTGATTTAGCACCAACCCACAGTTATCTCGCCCATTACCTATGGATTAGGCAAGAGTTCAAAGTAAACACTGTTGTTCATTTTGGTAAACATGGAAATCTAGAATGGCTGCCCGGAAAGGGCATTGGCCTATCTGCAAATTGTTTTCCTGAAATAGCCCTCGGACCCTTGCCAAATATTTATCCATTTATAGTTAATGATCCTGGCGAAGGCTCCCAGGCAAAACGGCGCAGCCAGGCTGTTATTTTAGATCACCTCACCCCACCGTTAGGTAGAGCTGGTTTATATCGTGAACTCGCTGAATTGGAGGGCTTGGTTGATGAATACTGGGAAGCATCCACCATGGCAAGCAATAGAGTTGAAGTATTAAGAGAAAAACTTACCGAGAAAATGCAAGCCCTAGATCTAGATAAATTAAATTCCACAATTGGCATTCAAAATAGTAATATTGATTCATTTTTTAGCGATAATTTCAATGAAAAAATAAGCAGGGTAGACGGCTATTTGTGTGAATTAAAAGAAGCACAAATACGAACTGGTTTGCACATTTATGGCTGTGCACCCACAACTGCTGCTGAAACTGAATTGCTTTTGGCAATTGCCCGCTCCCCCGGCTCCAGCCGCATTGGCCTTAGCCGCGCTCTTGCAAAAGATCTTTGCCTCTGCCTCGATCCATTAACAGCCGCCGAGGCTGACTTACTCACATCAGCAGATCAGCAACGGCTGCAAGCGATTGCGCCAGAAATGGTTTTACGCACCCAGGGGGATGGCATTACAGCACTTGAGAATCTTGCCGCCAGTTGCTTCGCTGGATTAGTTGCTGCTCCTGGCTGCAACACTGCAGCAGAGCTGTTTCAGATCAATCAGGATTTACTGCCAAGGTTGAAGGGTTGCGCCCCCTTGGAACGCCACAATCTGCTGGCTGCCCTACGGGGGGAACGCATTGAGGCTGGCCCCTCCGGCGCTCCAACCCGTGGCAGGCCTGAAGTTCTTCCAACGGGAAGAAATTTCTACTCAGTAGATCTGCGGGCCGTGCCAACTGAGGCAGCATGGGATATCGGCAGAAAAGCCGCAGACTCCCTTCTTGAGCAACATCTTCAGGCCGAAGGTGATCACTTAACCCATTTGGCTATTTCAATTTGGGGCACCAGCACGATGCGCAGTGGTGGAGATGATGTAGCTCAGGTGCTGGCCT